>NZ_JAYGJO010000043.1:0-24964 GCF_035013185.1 Acerihabitans sp. TG2 | reverse complement strand
AAAGTAACGTTACGTTGATTCTGAGGTTCTGAGCTTGTCCATGGCCATGTATGCCATAGACTTTTCTAGATTTCGTTTCAAGGTTCATTCCTCTGAGGTTTGTCACCTGGCCGCAATTTGTAAATTTTGAGACAACGCTACGTGAAATCTGCATATCTTGTGGCACACATGGTCAGTAGATTTCACGGAAATCATACTCTAATTCAGTCCTTGAACTATGCCAGCCAGATGGCATATCCAACACATGTTGGATACCTCGCCACCATTTTTATTTTGCTGATAAGTTGTCCATTTAATTTACTTTATCTATTTGGACAGTATGATGATTAGCTAAATAAATATATTGACCGCCTCATGGGAATCCCGTTGCTATGAAAAATATCACTTTTTACGGTCGTTTTGAATCCGATATTCTTGCGAAGCATAAAACTATCACGCTTCGTGAAGCCAGTGACGCAGATTTTGTGGCCGGTGATCGGGTGCGTGTTAGTCGTTATGAAGATAACGTATTTTTCTGCAACATTGAGGTTCTTCGGGTAACCCCTGTGTTGTTTGACGACCTGAATGACCGGCATGCTGTTCAGGAAAATATGACATTACCGGAACTGAAACAGGTTATCAGTGAGATTTACCCGGGACTCAACACGCTGTTTATGATTGAATTCCGCTTAATGTGAGTCAGCCAAATCGCGCAGCAATCCATATTGGTGCGCCCTTCTCTTCTATCCTGCTAAGGTGAATCTCGCTTTTTTTCATAACCGAAGAATGGCAGCATCATAGCCTGATAGGCTATAAATATGATTTATTAAGTGATAATTATTGGACCGCATTCACCACCGTGTTAGTGAATATTTTGGTACATGGAAAGATGAAGTGTTATTATCGTTTTTAGGATTCTTATAAGGTATTGGGTGAGGAATTTAACGCATAAACAACGTGAATCATGACGGATATATAATAATTTTTTATTTATCCCGCTAGAAATGTGTTTTAAATAAACAAGAAAAAATAATGAATAACTGCTAAACACCGAAACTAACAAGTGATGCAATTGCGACGTTGCATTTATATTCAAATAAAGTTTCAATAGATCAGACAAATTCCCGTTGTCAGGAAAATAAATCGATTAACTTTTCTATTGATTCTGATTTTATAGAACTCATGTTAGGCATTAGTCGAACGCCGCAGACAGACGGTGTAAAATCGATGTTTACAGGTGGCGATCCTATTCTAAGTCGTCATTACAGGGTGTGGGTATCTATGGTGTCATTGCAAGATAACGACGATAATTGGGTTTTTTAATGCAGTGATTATGTATATCACCAGAAATTTAATCAGATGTGGTTGTGTCCCTTCCTTGTGGATAACAGCAAAAAATGAAAGATTAATGTCATATATATCAAATAATTAATAGCGTGTCGTTTTTTAAAGCCAAATGATGGTGATATCATTGCTAATGGTCTTTAAATATATTTTATTAAGTTGGTAATTGTTGGGTTGCATTAACAACGAAGTTAGTAGATATTTTGGTATATGGATAGCTAAAATGTCATCATCTCTTTCGGTGGTTCTATCAAGGCTGAGTAAAAAAAACCAATGTATATGTAACGTGAAGTGTGACGGATATACAATTATTTTTTTATTTATCCCAATATCTTTTTTTTAATAATAAAGGAAAAATAATGAATAGACGCGAAATGCTGAAACTGACAGGTGGTGCAATTGCGACATCATTTTTGGCTTCAAACAAAATTGCAATTGCTCAGACAAATCCCCTTTATCAGACAAATGAACCAATTAATTTTTCTATCGATTCCGCCTTTACAGAATTAATGCAAGGTATTGGTAGTACACCGCAGGATGGTGGTGGTAAAGCCATTTTCACAGGTAGCGATCCCATTCTAAGGAGCCATTTCAGAATTGGAACATCAATGGCGTTACCCGCGATGGCTGCTGGGGTTGGAGCTGCAGCTATTTGGAAAATGCGAACGGGGCAGGAACAGGATGTTCGCGTCGATTTGCGGGAAGCTGTTTATAACGTCAACCCGCTCCTTACCCCCATTATGCAGCATCGTATTGCATCAGGGCGGGTTCCTGTGGGTGACATAGTTCCTAAAAGTTTTACCTTCACACCTACAATTAATGATCGTTTGTATCAAGCCCCTTTAGGTATTGGGAATCCCTTTTCCTTCGTACCGTTTCAGACCAAAGATGGCCGCTACGTTAATATCACTGGTGCCTATCCTCATTTGAGTGATAGCGCGTTGCGGTTACTGGGGGTCAGCCCTGAACGGAATAAAATTGCGAAAGCGATCCAACAATGGGATGCCAACGTACTCGAGGATGCCATGGTTGAAAAAAAAGTCATTGGTGTTATCCACCGTTCTAAAGAGGAGTGGCTGAAGCATCCAGAAGGTAATTTCTTGGCGAATGTTCCTCTGATTGATATTCGCAAAATAGGCGATTCGGACCCCATCCCTTTCACGTCCAACCCACAGCAGCCTCTTTCTGGCATTAAGGGGTTGGCCCTTACACATGTTATTGCCGGATCCTGTGCATCTAGAACACTGGCTGAATATGGTGCTGATATCCTCCATGTTACCCGTGATCAATCCTTTGAGCATGAAGCGATATGGACTGATGTGAATGTAGGAATGAGATCAACACTCCTAGACCTGAAACAATCTGCACAGGCTGCAACCCTCAACGCACTTCTTCCCGACGCGGATGTTTTTATTGAGAGTTTTAGTGGACGAGGCATTGAGCGTCTTGGATTCGGCGTGGAAGAAGTTACAAAACAACGACCTGGCATCATTTATCTTACTGTCCGTTGTTACAGTTGGGATGGTCCATGGCAAAACCGTGGGGGGTTCGATATGGAAGCCCTCGCTGTCTCCGGTTATACCATGGCCGAAGGGGGACATGGAAAACCTGAGATCCCACCCAATTTTCCAGGAGCAATTGACGAAGTCGGTACGAAGCCACTTTTCCCACCAACGCTTGTGCTCAATGACTATATTGCCGGATACCTTGGTGCGGCTGGTGTGATAGCTGCACTTCGTCGTCGTGCAGTTGAGGGGGGAAGTTACCATGTCAGTATCAGTCTCACCCGGGCCGCAATGTGGTACCAAACTCTGGGTCGATTCCCAACGACGGATTTCGATGCAACACACCCTGATCATAGAATGATTCCGCCAGAGACAGTACGTGCCAATACCGCTTATGGAGAGCTTTATCGCCTTGCCCCTTTAGCTAAATTGTCTGCATCACCCAGTCATTGGCGCAGTCCGCTTCTGATTGTGCGCGGCAGTGACCGGCCTGAATGGTAACGAAATTCCGCAGGAAAACGAGAATAACACATTACACCATCCTTAAAAATTGCATGTTACACAGCGAGAGTTTAATGCGCTAGAGTCCAAAAATCATATCTGCGTTCAACGGTATTAACTGCTGTCGCAGATAAATATTAACGCTTAGCAAAAGGGTGAATGCTGAAAAGTTGCGTAGGTATCGACGTAATGACAACGACAGGTAAGACGGTGAGTGACTAAAATTAAATGGAAACCGGGACACAACACAGTGAAGAAAAATTGAGGTGTGAGTCCACGAATTTCATGGTGCCCTACTGCTTAGGCTGGTTACAGCGCTGCCGTTATTCGCCACTGTCATAAAACGATAACTTTGTAAACTGGGATGCGTTCATACAGCGCCTCATGAGCAAATTCAAAGATGATATTGATAAAAATGATTCAATTGAGTCCAGTAAGAAACTCACGGCAGAGTCCGGCATAACCCGACGAAACGTTATTCGCTCAATTGGCGTTGCTGCAATAGGTACGGTTTTAGGCGGTACGACTGCCTCACTCGCACGGGCACAAATGGCCCAGGGGCATCGCCCCGTCCGCTCAGGTTCTGCGCCACTTGATGGTGTACGTGTTATCGAGCTCAGTTCGTTGCTATCAGGTCGTTTGGCTGGACTTTTGCTTGCAGATCAAGGCGCTGAAGTGTTCGTTAATCGTAAAGATGAAGCAACATTAGCGGGACTGGATGATGCGTTTTTTGATCGTGGTAAATCACTGGTGTCCCCTGCCATTGCCAAGAATACAAGTTCAGCGGATATTATTATTGTCGATGGAGACACGCCGGTTACACCTGAGCCACACCAAATAGTGCTAAGAATTATGGCTGCATTGCCAGGAGATGAAGCCTATGGCGACTTGCCTCATGATTGTTCAGAAGACCTGATTAACGCAATTTCAGGTTTCTTTACAAATATGAGTATTTCAGGGCCCATCCTCAATCGCCCGGTGATTTATACGCCAATTCCTCTGCCTTCGGTCTATTGTGGCGTCAATGGGGCAGTCGCTTCTGTGGCGGCATTAGTCGACAGGCTTCGCACGGGTCTTGGGAGAGAAATCCTTGCGAGTCGGTTGGCCAGTGGACTATCGGCTATAGGGGCGCTCAGTATCACCTCGGAAGGATTACCGGAACATCTTGAACCTATTATTGTTGGCGGTTTACCTCCAGGATTGGCACCACAACAGTTCCGCACTTTTGTCGCTGACGCCTTAAAAACGCCAGCGCAGCAAATGTGGCTCGAAAGGCGCTTTGCACCATTCTCCACGCCATATCGTACCAAAGATAACAGCTGGTATCTGCCAATGGCTGCGCCAAACAGACGGCTTTCGCGGCATTTTCTTCAAGCCATGAATTTGTGGGAGCAGGCACTTGCGACAGGTGCGGTATACGTGGACCCTTATTCAGCTGACAGTATTATTTTCACCCATCGTAATCTTGGTGACAGCCTTTCACTTGGTTTCACATATACCTCAAAGCTGGCAGATCTTTTAGAGGCTGCTTTTGTTACCCGTACGGCAGCAGAATGGGAGCGTTACCTGATTGCCTATGGTGCTGCCGGCTCAATCATTATGACCTGGCAACAGTGGCAGAACGATGCGGATGCACGTGAAGCAGGGGTTTTTGCTAACGTGCCTGGCACAGAAAACATACAGATTGGCCGGGCTGTCTGGACAGGTCGTGCGCAACCCTATCCCCCCCTGATGGCATCTGGCAGTGCTCGTTATTTGCCCGCTAAGAAATTGCCGATACCGGCGATCACAGGTCGGGAAAAGGCCAGCTTGCCACTTGAAGGTTACACCGTAGCAGATATGACCAATGTGCTTGCCGGGCCATGCTGTACGCGCATGCTCGTTGAGCTTGGTGCAAGTGTCACTCGCCTTGATGTGATGGATCCCCAGCACGCGCCTACCATCCATGTCATGTGGTCAGGAGAAAATTCAGCCGGAAAACGCAGCATCATACTGGATAGACGACATCCGGATGGACTCAACATCATCCATCAACTTACGGCAAAAGTGGACTTCATCGTTGCGAATATGATGGATGATCAGATGACACGACTGGGAATTGACGCTGCGACGCTTGCACAGCGTAATCCTCGTGCAATAGGGTTACAAATATCTGCAACCCGGGGTGAGATCCGGGGCCCCCGCCATAATGATAAAGGCTATGACCCCTCCATCCAGGGAACAACCGGTATCATGACGCGATTTGGCGGTGCGCAAACACCAACATTTCATGGTATCGCTTCTGCCGTAGACTATTTATGTGGCTACCTGGGTGCTTATGCGGGCGTCTTGGCACTATACGCCAGGGAGGTTCGTGCCGATGGACGCGGTGATTGGGCAGAAACATCACTGTGCAACGCAGCAACATTAATTCAATTGCTTTTCCAGCGTCCAGGTAGTGAACCACCGGCCAGCGCTCAGGGGCAACTCGCTACCGGAGCAACAGCCGGTGCCCGCGTTTATCAACTTTCTGATGGCTGGATTTTTGCACAAGCACCCAGAGACATCACCACTGACCTCGATGAACATGACCAAGCACAGGCACTTGCCTGGTGTAAGCAAAATAATATTCCTGCTGTACCAGTACAAACCTGTAAAGAACTGGCTGACCGACACCGCAAACAGCCAACGACGACGGTGAGGTTCGAAAAAACGGAAAATGACGGATGGGCAACGGAGTGCTTTGAGCCAACATGGTTCGCCTTTGACAGAAAAACACAACCCCGAGCAAAAGCGGCCTCAAGAATTGGTGCCGATGGCCCGGCAATTCTTGCTGAACTGGGTTACGGAAAAACCGAAATTGAAAAATTAGTTGCTGATGGGGCTGTTGGCCGGACAGAATGGAAAAAGGGATAACAACATCATGAAAAAACGAACAGCTTATCCATACTCAATCGGTTATATAGCCGTTTTTTTAGTTTTTTCTGAACCTGTCTATGCAACAGTGATCTACGAAAATAAACTGGTCGATACAATGCCTGGGCCAGAGGCGTTATATGATGCTGATCAGGGGCAGGCGCAATCTTTACTGCCTGAATCAAGACAAGTTATTTTCCCCAATCTTACGCTACCCTACAGGGACGAACGTTTGGCTTTTAGGCAACATTTGTACGAGCAGTACGGTTTAACTTATGCCATGAGTTACCAGCAACTCACGCAATATTCCACACATACTGTTCCAACGGCAACACAGAAGTCAGCGACCGGGGGCTGGTTTGCTACCGGGATAACCTGGACGCCTGTAGATCGGGATGGGCCCTATCAAGGCTCACTGGTTACCCGAGCCGCGTGGCGTGGCCCTGTAGGAAATGGCGATACTTGGCCCGCTCCGTTTGGACCATTAAACATGGGGTCGGCTTGGTCGTCTTACGAGTTCACTTCATGGAATTCACAATACGAGATTGAAGATTTGTTCTGGGAGCAAAGAATTGGCTCGGACTTTAGCTTTCGTGTTGGTAATCAAGGCCCACAAGCCACTATTAATACCTTTCGATTCAAAGATGCTCGTACTAGCTTTACGGCAAGTCCGCTAGCGTTTTCAGAAACAATACCTTATCCAGCCTTTGGCGCTGGGTTATCTTTTAGATGGCGTCCTGATGACAATGGAATTTATATTCATGGTGTCCTCAATGACATGAACGGAAATCCAAGCCAAGGCAGCCTGAATTGGTCACATATACATTCAAATGAGCTTTTTGTGGGGCTAGAAGTCGGTAAACAATGGCGTCATGGAAATGGTGAATATGATCAGCTCTCACTGTTGGTGTTTCATGCAGGTACACGCAGCATTTTTTCTCCAGACACTACACCAAACGAGGCGGGCGGTGGTTTCAAAATTTTGGGTGAAAAACAGTGGGGGCGTATCGTCAGCTTTGCCTCTTATACCTATAATGAAGCGCGTGGCGGCGGTATCTCCACCACATTTTCCGGTAACACTGCAACGGGCGGCGTTGCCCTTCTCAATCCATTTGGTATTAATGGAGAGGCCGCGGTAGCAGGAATGTGGTCACGGCCATTTCGTGATATATTTCCAGGTAGCGGTCAACGTGATCAAACTGGTGTGGAAACGTACTGGAATCTCGCGCTGGCACCCAACATTACGCTAACACCCGGTATTCAATTTATTTTCAATCCCTCTTTTAATCCCAGAACAGATTTTGTGGTGGTACCAGCAATAAAATTCAGGCTGTCTTTGTAATGTGAGTCAGCGATGCGTGCTGGGAACCATACTGGTACGCCCTTTTCCCCCGTACTACTAAGGTGAGAACCTTCATATATTTCTATTATTGCATTTAAGTGACATTGTCACATTTAATAAACAAAACTCCGTAAACAAATGTTGTAACCGCAAAATTGATAAAAATATGCATCCGAGGAGTCATTCTCTTCAATGGTGTGCCGGATGATGTTGCAGGTACAGTAGCCTGGTTGCTTTCGGACGATGCGGAATATGTTACCGGACAGGAAATTGTGGTGGATGGTGGATTTACCATGGGGGGAATGCGGGCTTGATTTTTCGATCATAAACCGCCATTCGTAAATATGAGTTCAAGGGCCGCCACTGCAGTGTCGGCGGCGGCCTATTGGTTTAGATGCGAAGGTGTGATCCCTACTCAATTAACCTGAAGTTTGAAAACGCTAACAGCTTGTTGCAGTTCATCAGCCTGTTCACTTAAGGATTTAGCCGCGGATAAGGCCTCTTCTACCATGGCGGCATTTTGCTGTGTCATGCCTTCCATTTCGTTAACCGCGATATTGATCTGATCGATGCCGTGGCTCTGTTCTTCAGATGCCAACGCGACGTCATCGATGATATTGGCGACGCTTTTGATGGATTTTTTAACATCATCCATAGTGTCTTTAACCATCGATACCTGCATGGCGCCGCTTTTGACGGTTTCAATGGATTGTTCAATCAATAATTTAATATCGAGAGCCGCAGTAGACGAACGTTGGGAAAGTGTACGTACTTCGCTAGCGACTACCGCAAAGCCGCGACCTTGCTCGCCAGCCCGGGCTGCTTCCACTGCTGCATTAAGCGCTAGAATATTAGTCTGAAAAGCGATGCCTTCTATAATACCGGTAATGGCCGAAATTTTCGTTGAACCGACTGAAATCTCATTCATGGTCTTAAGCATTTTATCAACCGTGGTGCCGCTGAGATCAACCGTATCGCTAGCATGTTTACTGAGAATGTTCGCTTGTCGTGTATTATCGACATTCTGAGTAACCGTTGCAGAGAGCTGATTCATGCTTGCAGCCGTTTGCTCCAAGGCCGCTGATTGTTCTTCCGTACGTGCAGAAAGCTCAATATTGCCGGTTGCAATTTGTTTTGAAGCTACGGTAACAGATTCACTCGCCTTATTAACATTTTGTAAAATAGTGTTAAATCGCGCTATTAATGCATTAAAGCTCTTCGCGGTATAACCTATTTCATCGTGTTGATTTTCATCGGCTATTTGAGTCAGGTCTAATGACTCGTTTATTATTTTCAGCTTTTCACCAAAGTTATTCAAACTCCTTCGAATATAACGAATAACCAATATTGAAATTATTCCAGCCGCTAACAACGCACTACACACTAAAGTTGATAAAATCAAAAATGTTTTTTGATAATTAACCATGTTTTTATTCTGTGTTTCTTCAGATAAAGCTATGTTGAATTTCAAATGATTAAGTAGTGATTTTGATAAGTTTTCGCCAGGAATAATAACACTGCCATTCTTGCCATAAGCTTGCTCAATAGCGGCCTGCCCGTTAATTTCACGATTGGCAACGAATGCATTTATGGCATCGAAATAAACCTCGCTTAATGCTCTGTCTTTTATGGACAACTCATTATCAGCGTTATTGGTCAGTAAGCTTTTTTGGTAGTAGTCCATAGTCTTTTTCAGGGAGACAAACCCGGATTGTACTTTAGCCAGATAAGTTTCACGCGCCTTAGCATCATTGGTTAGAATCGCAAGTAATAAATCACTTTTTATTGCATCACGCTGCTGAATGGCATTGCCTATAACATTGATACTAGGTATGAAATTATCGGCAAGATTATTTAAATTTTCTTTTGATGTGGATAAGGCATTTAATCCAAAAGTACCTACTGCAATCAATGATAACGAGAATATTGATATCACTATTATTAATCTTGTTACAATGTTCATTCAGTTAAATCTCGTGATACTGGGTGAGCCGTATCTATCTATCGGCTTGGCGAAATTTATCTTCATTTTTTATTTTTTTAAAAAGATATGTTCCTAATAACGTTATCAACTTTATCCAAAAAAAAAGAGACAACGTCACTTTTAAATGATGCCATGTGGACGGCGAAGGGGAAATACGCGGTTTCGGCACTCATGCTTGTTCGCGACAACATTGGGTAAAAAATCAGCACATTTCGTTCCGGCATACGACAAATGGGTGTTTTTTCGTTATCCTGACGTTTTTTGCTGAGCTGACGCCAACTTTCCATTACAATAAGGGTCCTTTCAATTTTCAGGCCGATATTTATGCTCACCCCCAAGTTGACGCAGCAAGACATGACGGAAAGCGAACAACGCCACCTCAAGACGCTGTTGGACCAGGCAAGAAAATTCGAGGGACGCCCCCTCACCAATTCGGAAAATAACCATATCAAAGATGACTATATAGCCAAATTAATGGCGGAACGTGAGGTCATCGCCAAACAGGTAAGAACGCAAAAAAGACAAAAAAAACTTAAACCCGATATCTCGGCTACCTACGAATGGTCAGCCCATATGCACTCGCGTGGGAAACGCTAAGCGGGTTCGAATCAGTCAGAGCGAGGTCATCCCCGCTCGTGATCGATTTAATCGTCCTTTTGTAACCCGCGATTAATCAGCATGGGTGTGATGTTCGGTTCTGAACCGCGCCATGCGCGATATAACTGGTCCAGATCCTCGCTGTTGCCTCTAGAAAGTATGCTGTCACGAAAACGCCGGCCATTTTGTGCGGTTAAACCACCCTGCTCTTTGAATGCATCAAAAGCGTCATCGGCCAACATTTGCGTCCAAAGATAAGCGTAGTACCCGGCCGCATAACCTCCGCCCCAGATATGCTGAAAATAACTGGAACGATAGCGTGGCGGCACATAGGCAAGACTGACTTTTTCCATTGCCAGCACTGCGGATTCGAACTCATTGACCTGCTGTAACGGTTGATCAGCAGTCAGGCGATGCCAATGCATATCCAGTAATGCTGCTGCCAGGAGTTCGGTCATGTCGTACCCTTGATTAAACTGTGCAGCCCGTTTTATGTTATCTCGCAGATCATCAGGCATCGGTTCGCCGGTTTTATAATGCTTGGCATAATTGGCGAATACCGCCGGATCATCAGCCCAATGTTCATTTAATTGAGAAGGAAATTCAACAAAATCCCGCGGTGTCGCCGTCCCCGACAGACTGGCGTAGTGTTGTTTGGCGAACAAACCGTGCAAGGTATGGCCAAATTCATGGAATAAGGTGATCACGTCATCCCAGGATAATAATGCCGTTTCTCCAACCGGCGGCTTGGGAAAATTGGCGACGTTATACATTACCGGCCGGGTTTTCATCATCGTTGACTGTTCGATAAAATTACCCATCCATGCCCCACCGCCTTTATTATCCCGTTGAAAATAATCAGTATAAAATAATGCCAGGGAGGTACCGTCGTGATCGAACACTTCATAGACGTTAACGTCGTCGTGATAAACCGGAATATCACGACGTAACCTTAACGTGATGCCATAAAGCTGGCTGGCAGCGTAAAAAACCCCATCGTGTAATACGCTGTCCAGTGGGAAATAAGGGCGGACTTGCGCATCGTTAAGTTTGTATTTCATGTTTCGCACCCGATCGGCATAAAATTGCCAATCCCAGGGGGCCAAGGCACCTCCGTCCGGCTGGTCGTCAATTAACGCCTGAATATCGGCGGCTTCGCGTTTGGCGCGCGCGGTGGCGGCGGGTACAATATTTTGCATAAATGTCAGCGCTGCCGCCGGGGTTTTGGCCATCTGATCTTGCAGTGCCCAACTGGCATAATCCGCGAAACCTAGTAGCTTGGCCTGTTGCGCACGGATCTGGGCAAGCCGCGCAATCAGCTTACGAGTATCATTATCATCGCCCTGCTCGGCGCGTTCCACTGAGGCGGTAAAGAGCGTACGACGGCTATCGCGGTGTGTTAAGGACTGTAATGGAGGCTGTTGTGTGGTGTTTTGTAACGCCAGTAACCACTGGTCCTCAAGACCCCGTTCCTTTGCCGCCAAGCTGGCTGCGTTAATTTCTGCTGCAGACAGCCCTGCCAGCCATTTTTCATCAGTAATAACCACTGCACCCTGCTTGCTTGCTGCTAATAAGCTATGGGTAAAACGTGTGCTTACGCTGGCGGCTTCCTGGTTAAGCTGTGACAACTGTGCCTTTTCTTGTGATGACAACCGGGCGCCTGCCAGGACAAAATGTTGATAAGTGAGCTCGATTAGCCGTAGAGATTCAGCACAAAGCTCCAGTGCAAGCCGTTGATCATAGACCTGTTGCAGACGAATGAATAATTCGTGGTTAAGGTTAATGGCGTCATGTAACTTAGCCAGCTTCGGTGAGGTTTCTTCTTCTATTTGTTGTAGTCGTTTATTGGTATTGGCCGAAGTCATGGCGCCAAATACCGCGAGGGTTCGTTTTAACACCTGTCCGGCACATTCCAACGCCAGGTAAGTATTGTCAAATGTGGGTTCGGCGCGAAGGTGAGCAATGTGTTCAACCTCTGCCAGATAGGCTCGAGCCCCTTCTTCAATAGCTAGAGCATAATCATCCTCCTTGATCAGATCAAATGGCGGCGCCTGAAAAGGTAACGAACTGGCTTGATAAAAAGGATTTTCAATACTTGCCATAAATTGACTCCGGACGGTAATTCTGGTTGAGTGAACGCTGCAGCGACCAACATCGATTGATGTTAACACGCACGGGCGTAAAACTCAGTTCTTGCGTCTGATGATTTATCTTGGTTCGTCAGTATCTTGCAAGACAGTTTCCCATTGTCGTAGCACAAACAATGGATACCAGGTCAATAGTATTTGAATAAATAAATGTAATAATATTAAAGGCGTGATTCCTACACAATTCCCCACTCTTATTTAAATATAATCACTTATTGATTTTAAAATATTAATACATACTCTTGCTTTTTTTACGTGAACCTTTGCTTCATGAAATTCATTGATAGTGTAACATAACCTAAACCATATCAGGCTTTATGTTTAATTTTGTTGATTAGCAGATATGATACTGCGTCATATTTTTTGGTAATAAATCTCATCTTTAAAAACGCAGAGAAATATATGTTAAACAACATGAAAAAAACAAAAGCTATAACGGTTGGGTTTTTTATTTTTATAGGAGTTGTGGGTGATATTCTTGCCGATGATGTTATAGGTGCAAATAACGTTGTGGATACTAGTGACAATATTGATACAGGTAACAATAAAAAAACACCAATGACATCTACGATAAAAACAGTTGGGTATAAAAATGACATTATCCTGAGCAAACAAGCACCCATCTTTATAAATGCATTGGTTTTTTGCGGCGATGAGCAGTCTGATCCTGAGTGGATATGGGATACGCCTTCCTTTAAAGAAAATAAAGATAATGGCGATGTCAATTCTTTCACTAAGGCTCATAATCAGATGTCTTACGAGGAATATTTCAGCGTAGACCGTAGATTAATGGAGATTAAGAGTGGCATTGATAATGAAATAAATGGTGCCAAAAAAAATGAACCATTGAAGGTAACTCTTCATTTGTCAAACGATCCAAACCTTACCGAAGGCAAACACACTGCATTAATTCAAAACAACACTTATGGTAATGAAGAGTTAACATCACAAGATAATAATGAATTCAACCATTCTGTATTCAAAGCAGATATTGAAATTAATAACTTAAATAATCACGAAGTTTATGAAGAGGCGTTCGATTGGGGGGCGAGCAGGAGAGCAAGTAACAGTAGTTTAACGTCATTACTGGATGACACAGCAGAGAACATTGATTACGAGTCGGCCGCCTTATTATTAGAGCAGCAATGGGATGTTTTTAATAATGACGTGTATGAAGAACTCGAAACAAAAATAAATGATATTGACTCATTCAACCTAAGCAGTACCACGAATGATGGGGATGCTAGCGGTGCGGGCAGTACCACGAATGACGGGGATGCTAGCGGTGCGGGCAGTACCACGAGTGACGGGGATGCTAGCGGTGCGGGCAGTACCACGAGTGACGGGGATGCTAGCGGTGCGGGCAGTACGTCGAGTGACGGTGGTACTGATGAGGGAGACACAACGGCCATTATGGACGCTGTGCAAGAACAGGATGAGACAGTTATCACCGAGTCAGAAGTCCTGGCAGATCCTCGTCTGGCGCCGGAACCCTGTGATTTTTTTATCCCGCAGCCGCAAGCCGGGATCTATATCGCGAATCTGTCCGCAGCCAATACGATGTTTGCTCACCGGATGCACGATCGTATTGGCGAACCCACCTTCCCCGCCACGTTTGGCGATTTGGCAGATGGCATACAACCGGCAATGTGGTTGCGGGTCGGGGGCGGGCGCAACACCACGCAAGTGAGGAAGGGTCAACTGGAAACCAGTACCAGTATGGGGTTGGTACACGGCGGCGGCGAACTGGTTAATTGGCATGTTAACGGTAACGATAGTCTGCATCTGGGTGTGATGTTCGGCGCCGGTAAGAGCCACAGCCACAGTCATGTCGCTGACACCGGGTTGCTGGCGACAGGTCATGTAGAGGGATATTCCACCGGCATTTACGCGACCTGGCATCAGCACGATAATACCCATCAAGGGCTGTATGTCGACGGCTCATTAAGTTACAACTGGTTCGTCAACCAGGTGGATACCCCCATGTCGGCGACGAAAGGCATCGCAGGGAATGCCCATGCGTATCGTTCTCGCGGTTTTATCGGTTCACTGGAAAGTGGTTATAACTGGAATATATTTTCCGGTGAACGGGTCGACGCTTACCTTCAACCGCAAATGCAAATCACCTGGTTGGGGGTCAAAGCCCATATTGATGGCGACAACAATGGCGAGCGGCTGGACATGCTCGGTAATGACCGTGTCCAAACCCGCCTTGGTACTCGGCTGTTCCTGCGCGGTTATGCCAGTAGGGATAGCGGCAAACAACGGATGTTCCAACCTTATGTGGAAGCCAGTTGGCTGCATAATAACCAGGCCTATGGTGTACGATTGAATCATGAAACCTACCGCCAGGACGGAACCCGCAATATTGGCGAAATCAGAATGGGTAACGACGGACAAATAAATCAGCATTTGGCGCTGTGGGGCAACGTGACACAACAAATCGGTGATGACGGATTCCATGAGACTTTGGGTACGCTGGGAATTAAAGTGAATTTTTAATTCCGATGACATGATGAAACTGTGGCACGTTTACCGCGCAATGTGCCATTTGAATCATTTCGCCATTAAAACAGTCTGTTGATGAGTAAGACAATAGTCTATGCTCAAAGACTGTGGTTCATTACCCGCGCGCCGCATCGGATAACGTTTGACGGATGCGCACCATTCACCTACCCATTCCGAGGGAACATATATGGAATATCGCCAACTTGGCCGCTCCGGCCTTAAAGTATCGGTATTGAGTCTCGGCACCATGACGTTCGGTGGTAAAGGTAAATTTGCTAAAGTCGGTGATACCGGCGTGGCGGAAGCCCGCCGTCAACTAGCCATCTGCATCGAAGCCGGTATCAATTTATTCGATACCGCAGATGTTTATTCTCAGGGTGTTTCTGAGGAAATTCTGGGCGAAGTGCTCAAGGATAAGCGTGAACAGGTGCTTATCGCGTCGAAAGCACGCTTCCCTATGGGCAACGGGCCGAACGATCGCGGTTCATCCCGCCACCACCTTATTCGTGCCTGTGAGGCCAGCCTGAAAAGACTCAATACCGATCATATCGATTTATACCAACTTCACGAGTGGGATGGACTAACACCATTGGAAGAGACGCTCTACGCCTTGGAACATCTGGTGGATAGCGGTAAAGTCCGCTACGTGGGCATCTCTAATTTTTCCGGCTGGCATATCATGAAAACGCTGGGCGTCTCGGAACGTCTCAATCTGATTCGTCCAGTCAGTCAGCAAATTCACTACTCGTTGCAGAGCCGGGAAGCGGAATATGAACTGTTGCCCATCACGCAGGATCAGGGGTTAGGCGTGTTGGTCTGGAGCCCGCTGGCCGGAGGATTATTGTCCGGTAAATATCGCCGGGATCGGCAACCTGAGAGCGGTACCCGCCACGTGGAAGAATGGAATGAGCCACCGATTTATAATCCGGATGCGCTCTACAATATTGTTGATGTTCTGGTGGATATCGCTGACGCGCGGGGTATTTCCGCCGCGCAGGTTGCGCTGGCCTGGCTGATCAGCCGGCCTGCGGTAACCTCGGTTATTATTGGTGCCCGGACCGAAGAACAGCTTAAGGATAATCTCCTGGCGGCGGACCTTACTCTTAACGAACGGGAAATTACCCGACTGTCGGACGTTAGCCGGCCGCCGCTGATTTATCCTTATTGGCATCAGGCGCAAACCGCCGCTGATCGCCTGTCCCCGGCAGACCTTTCGCTGATCGCGCCCTATTTGCGTAAACCTTAGTTGATCGATAGATTTGTCGGGTATACACCCTGTTTGATTTATTAAAAAGTACAAGGAATCAATAGATGATTATTTTTGTTACCGGTGCCACTGCGGGTTTTGGCGAAACGATCACTCGCAAATTTATCGCGCAAGGCCACAAGGTCATCGCTACCGGTCGCCGTCAGGAGCGTTTGGATGAACTGAAAGCCGAGCTGGGTGCCGCCTTATACCCACTAAAGCTTGATGTGCGGGATCGTAACGGTATCCAGACCGCCATTGCGTCCCTGCCTGTGGAGTGGCGGGAAGTGGATGTGCTGGTGAATAATGCTGGTTTGGCGCTGGGTATGGAACCGGCGCACCAAGCCAACCTTGATGATTGGGAAACGATGATTGATACCAACAATAAAGGCTTGGTCTATATGACCCGAGCCCTGCTGCCCGGGATGGTGGAGCGCAAGCGTGGACACGTGGTGAACTTGGGGTCCACTGCGGGCCGCTGGCCTTATGCCGGGGGGAATGTGTATGGTGCCACCAAAGCGTTCACGCGTCAGTTCAGCCTTAATCTACGCACCGATTTGGTGGGCACCAAGGTACGGGTAACCGATATTGAGCCTGGCCTGGTGGGCGGTACTGAATTTTCGGCGGTTCGCTTTAAAGGTGATGACGTCAAGGTAGATAACACCTATAAAAATGCTGACCCGCTGATGCCCGAAGATATCGCCGAAGCCATTTATTGGGTGACCACGCTACCCGCGCACGTCAATATCAATGTGTTGGAAATGATGCCGGTCAGCCAATCGTTTGCTGGTTTGAGCGTTTATCGGGAGCAATAGTCCGGTCGATGAACTCCTGGTGCGCTGGCCGGGAGTTTATTAGATATGCCGTATAAGGGGGCCGCTTGGAGAACGGAAAATATCCTACGTAAAGTGCAAAATTTAGCAGTCCCAGCAGTTGTATAGCAACCTACGTTGATAAATTCCAGAATTGAACTCCAGTAATAAAATTTGCATAAATTTTACGCCTCCTTTCCTTAACTCCCCGTGATAATTTAAAGTCAGTGCATGGCTGATAACCTACCGACCTGATTCAGTTACCCAGGACTCAAAACATATTGCACGAAAAGCACAACAACGACTTTGCTCGCGATATAAAAAATTGCTCCAGAGAGGAAAAAAATCGACCGTTACCATCATTGCAATGGGTCGCGAACTCACGGGCTTTATGTGAGACATTGTACTTACTGCACAAAATAAGCTTGTTTAACAACACAGAGTTAAATCCTGAAATAGTTGGGCACGGGATGAGTGATCCCCATCATAAATTTAGGTGGAGATGCATTGTCTGTATACCTGCAGCCAGAAAGATGCCAGCTCACTACGAAAATTATCGTGAGGCTTATGATCCTCGGATAAGAGTCTGTAAAATCCAAGCTACAGCCTGGCTATTATTCATTGGCGTTTTTTATCCGTCGGACGCTGTTTGATTTTACGCTCAAGTTTGTACAACTCACGGATAGCATCGAGAGCCAGCTTTACCACCGGGCTTTGATTCACTGTCATACAGGTCTTTCGCCCACTCGGCGCTGTGGGCGCGGTATCGATATTATTATTGAAGTTTTTCAGCTAAAAATGAAAATTACTGATAGTAATACCCTGCAGTTCACATAATGCTTTTTAGTTAATCCGCTGTGTTGCCATGCATCAATATGCTGTTGCAGTTCAGTTTGGGTGTGCCGCTTTATCATGATCAAATTCACGCCGGTAATGGGTGAAAAAAGCATTTCATAACGGTTATCAATCAACAAGGCGAGATGCCCAATCGCTTACTGGTAATTAGGTTTTTAGGGATTTAAATTAAGGAAAGACGATGGACATACGTTATCCGGTACGGAAGGCCGACGGGCGGGAGTATACAAACTACGACCAACTGCTGACCGACATGCGCAAAAACGCCCACGGTTGGTGGTTAATTGGCGTGAGTCGTTACTGGCACGGCGGTATCCACATTGGGGTGTCATCTTCTCCGGCGTCAGTGCTCAGCTTGGACGCACCGGAAAAGTCCGTACCGCTCCAGTTCATGATGGACGGCGAAGTGGTGGCGTGGCGAGTTAACCGCGATTATGTCAATATTGAGTGCCTCCAGACACAATCTCTTCGCCAGTCTGGTACGTTTGTGTTGGTCAGGTCGGTGTACAAACCGGATGAGAAAGACGAATCTTCCTGGCTGACGCTGTACCAGCTTTATATGCATATGGCACCGTTGTCGGAATATCCGAAACGCCCGCTTTATCGGGTGACGCATAAAGGCCACGGCGTACGAATGCGCTGCTATTCCCGGCACGATGAAAACCGTGAAATTGCGCCGGATGTACTGGCAAATAAACACGGTCACGCCAGAACGCTGATGCAGGGTGAAACGGTGGCCGTACTGCAACGGGCGCCCTTCCTGCTGGAAAGACAACTGGAGCCGTTCGCTCTGGTGCAGCATGTGCAAGATGGCAAACCCGCGGGAGAGATTTTCTGGGTCTCGATGCGCCCGGAATATCTGGAGCCGGATGGTGAATGTTATATCTGTCTGCCAGACTGGATGCACAATGCGCTGAACCACGGCGTGTTTGATGATGTAGTGGTACCGTCTGTACCGCTGAAAGTAACGGTTAAGGCAGGCGATCCGGCCGGGTTCCTTGGTGTACAGGATTTAGCTGATGAAGATAACTATCCGCAGATTATTACTACGGAACATAAAACGCATATCGAACTGCTGAGTCTTGATGAACACGTACCGGCTTTTCTGGCAAATGTGAAGGGAATCAAATCGGGTAAACAGTTCATCAAACTGAAGCTGAAACGGCCGCTTTACCTGCGTAATGGGGAAGGCGAAGAAAGTACTTTCCAGCAGATAAGCGCCATTACGCGCCTTGATGGCGGTAAAATTTTCCCGCGTGATGCCACATACCCGTTTACAGATAAAACAGGTGTGACATATTTCCAGATCCGCCCGCATACGTGGATGCACCAGGACGACGTGGAGCAACTCAGCCAGCACGATTTAACCGGGCTGAATTTTCACGCTATTGAAGCGCCGCCGACAACGGATTTTACCCGTGCGCTGGATGAACGCTGGGTAACTGAAGCCCTGAAAAACATCAGCTCGCATTTTGACTCTGAGAAAGGGCCACGAAGTGCGCAGGTCAGAATGTTTTATGACAGTCTGATCCAAAGCGCTGAATACTGGAATGCGAAAGAATTAAAATATCCTAATAACTCGCTGGATGAGCAGCTATTCGGCGCACTGCATACGAACCAGATGGATATCCCGGAATATACGCGGCGTCTGGTTGTGAAGCACGATAGTGACTGGCATTCAACTCGGGAAGAGCCGCGCTGGTCAGCGATATTTAAGAGCAGAGAAGAAAGTCCTGTGGTGCAGATGGCCAATGCTGGATTTCTGGAAGCAACACACTGGATGGATAAGGTTCCACCGTTCTCCAGTCAGCGGTCGGTATGGCATTTTCATCCGTTGGAATTTCTGGAAATGTTAAAAAACGCTGTATTTCCTAAAACGCCAATTAATGGGCAATTAATACCCTTAGAGTTTATTAACTTCTATAATAGTGATAAAATTGAGGGATCTGATTATGAAGAAGCCGCAAAACAATTAAATTGTGAGGTGGCAGCAATTAAAGCTGTAGCGAAAACGGAAACTGGATCCTATGGTTCTTACTTTAAGTTCCAGCAGGATGACGATTATGTTCCGGCAATATTATTTGAAAGGCATCATTTCCATAAATATACGAATGGGAAATATGATAAGTATGACGATATATCTAACTCCGTTGCGGGTGGTTATGGTACTATATCAGTACAGTACTCAAAATTAGTTAAAGCGTATGCTCTTGATAAAAAAGCGGCCTTAAAATCAGCATCTTGGGGAAAGTTTCAGATTTTAGCATCAAACCATACAGCAGCAGGTTATGCCAACCCTGAGGATTTTGTCTTCGCTTTAAGTAAATCCAAGAAAAATCAACTAAAAGCGTTCGTTAGCTTCATTGAGGCTGACAGTGTTTTACTGCGATCAATTCGTTCTAAAGACTGGTTTTCATTCGCCAAAAGATACAATGGACCAAAGCAAAAAGGATACGATTTGAAAATGGAGAAAAATTATAATGCGTCATTATAAATTAATGACATTAATCGCAATATTTTTATGTGGTTCTTCATTTGCGAATGATTCGTATTTTTTGTGTGATACAGCGAAGGGAACGATTAAGTTAGATGAAAGCAAAGGTGTACTTCAGTACACCTTATCTAAAGATAACAAAAATGAGTTTAACTATACGTCAAAAGCCAATGATTTCTCAGGGTTTAAATACAATCATTACTCAAGATTTCAAACTGATTATTTCAATGTGTCGTTCATTAATTCAGGATATAGATACACAATATTCAGCAATTACGAAGATGAACATGAAAGTCGAGGTGTCAGCGTTACTAACCTGAAAAGCAAAAAGGAATCCGTTTACGATTGTAAGGTTGTGGGCATTGATCGCCTTAGTGATTTGTCGGCAAAACTGACTTGTGATAAGGACTCAGCTCTTGGCTGTGAGTAGAGCCTTTGATCCTACCCAGCAATAACGGACACAGCCCTAAGCGAGGTTCTTTCGTTCATATTGTTCCGGGCTTAGCCAACCATTAGCACTGTGCCGACGGTAGGGGTTATAGTCAATTTCAATATAACTGAACACCGCGTCTTTCATTATTTGTCTGCTGGGAAATTGTTCTCCGTGGATTAACTCAACCTTCAGGCTATGGAAAAAACTTTCAGCACAGGCATTATCTGTATTAGCTCAGACCTGATCTGACAGTTACCGGTTATTTATACAGGTATCCGTCAGATTAAATCTGGTTCAGATTCTTTCCTTCCCAGATTTGTTTTCCATCGAGCAATGTGGCCATCGGCGTGCGGCCACAACACATTTTGCCTTGATGAGTCCGTTCATTATTGTAATGCCACAGCCAGTTGTCCAGATCCGTTTGCAAGCCTGCCAGATCAACATATAATTTTTTGCGGAACGTCACCTGATAAAATTCTTGCAAAATGGTTCTGTGGAAGCGCTCGCATATGCCGTTCGTTTGCGGTGACATGGCCTTTGTCTTTGTATGATCAATATCGTTAATCGCCAGATAAAGCTGGTAATCATGCTGATCGACCCGGCCACAAAACTCCGTTCCGCGATCGGTCAGTATTCTCAGCATTGGCAGCCCCTGCGCCTCATAGAACGGCAATACCCGATCGTTGAGCAGGTCGGCTGCTGTAATGGGTGTCTTACTCGTATACAGCTTGCAATGCGCTACTTTCGTGAAGGTATCCACGAATGTCTGCTGGTAGATGCGGCCTACGCCCTTCAGATTGCCAACGTAAAAAGTGTCCTGCGACCCCAGGTAGCCCGGATGGGCGGTTTCGATTTCACCACTGGCTTCGTCGTCGTGCGCTTTTTTCTCCAAGGCAGCGATCTGGGCATCATTCAGCGTAAAGCCTTCGTTTGCCACCTTTTCTTCAAGTGCTTTCAGCCTCTTACGGAAGTTTTCAAGGTTATGCCGCTGCCAGATGGAACGAACGCCACTGCCTGAGATAAACACACCTTTTTTACGCAGCTCATTGCTGGTGCGATGCTGACCATGGGCCGGAAACTCGATAGCAAATTCGACAACAGCCTGTTCAGTGGCTTCATCTGTGCGGTTTTTTAGGTTTGGCACCCGGCGACTGCGATTCACCAGGGCCTCAATACCACCTTCTTCAGCCAGCTCCTGATAACGGTAAAACGTATCGCGCGAGACGCCCATTATCTTGCAGGCTTTCGACACATTGTTCAGTTCTTCGGCCAGATTCAACAAACCGGCTTTGTGTTTGATGATGGGATTGTTAGTATGGATCATGAGAGTTACCTTTTGTGTTTTGAATAAGGATTCGACACCCATATCAAAACCGGTAACTCTCAACCTTTCAAGGTCTAATGTCAGATCAAGTCGCGACTAATACACATTATCATAACAACATCCTTTCGCGCTCATGCTTGGCTTTAACTTGTTTTCTTTCAATATTTTGCTGTAATCTTGTGAACAATATTGACTACCACGATCACTGTGGACAATTATGCCTTGCGGTTTTTGCCTTCGTTTTAGTGCCATTTGCAATGCATCACAGGACAGTTTTGCCGTCATCCGTTCTGACATTGACCAGCCCACCACTGCGCGTGAATAAAGATCTATAATAACAGCTAGATACAGCCAGCCTTCCTCTGTCCACAAATAGGTTATATTACCCACCCACTTCTGGTTCGGATATGTAGCGGTAAAATGTTGGTTAAGCAGGTTTGGTGCCACCGGCAAGCTATGACTGCTGTTTGTCGTCGCTTTAAAACGTCGTGCTGCCCGTGCTTTCAACCCTTGGCGACGCAGACTGTCCGCAACCGTTTTACGGTTCCAGCAGAAACCTGCATCACGTAAGTCCAGAGTGCGTATTCTGGTGAATATGAACGGTTGTTCCGGGGGAACGTGAACGCGTTATTTCCTAACGCGCCATCAACGCTTCTTATTACCTCGGTTGTTCACTTTGTGTCAACCTGAGTCCGCCTTTTTCGCATCGATTCACCCTTCATTTCCAGACGGTGTGCATTGTGCATCAGCCTGTCCAGGATGGCGTCTGCCAGCGTACTGTCCCCCACGCATCCGTACCATTCCTCGGTCGGCAGTTGGCTTATCATGACCGTCGCGCTTTTTCCGTAACGATCGTCCATTACCTCCAGTAGATCGTTTCGATGTGCCGGGGACAGCGGTTCAAGACCCCAGTCATCAAGGATGAGAAGCTGCGTTCTGGACAGATCCATCAGTTGTTTGCGATAACTGCCATCTGCCCGGCCGTGCGTCAGGTCTGCCAGCAGCCGGCTCAGCCGCCAGTACTGCACGCTGTAACCCTGCTGGCACGCGTTGTTGCCCAGCGCGCACCCGATATACGTTTTCCCGCAGCCACATGGGCCCGTTATCAGCAGGTTTTGACCCCGCACAACCCACTCGTTCTGGCTCAGTTGCGTTATCCGCGAACGTTCCAGGTTTCTTGATGGCTGCCAGTCGATGTCGTGGACTGAGGCCTCCAGCCTCAGTCGCGCTTTCTGCAGTAGTCGCTTTTGTTTTCGCTGCTCTCGTACCAGATGCTCATGTGAGACCAGCAGCGACAGCCTTTCGCTGAACGACAACGTTTCATAGGTGCCGGGCTGCTCCATCTGGGAGGACAGCGCTTGAGCCATACCGGTCAGCTTCATTTCAGTCAGTTGTTTCATCACCATCGGGGACATTTTCTCTCTCCCTGTTTCAGTGGAAGTGGTGCGGGCCACGGATGTTTTCATGCGCCTGGGGCAGTTCCTGCGACGGCGGCACGTCACTGCCCGGCGGAACACGATCGCGATTGCTTTTCAGCACCGATTTAAGCTGCTTGAGCCTGGTCAGGCCCTCGCTGTTGGCCAGCCGACAACAACTATTGACACGTTCCGCCGGATATTCTCGCGTCAGGCTCAGCAGCCCCAGACACAGCCGGTATGCCTGCTCCGGATGCGCACGTTCATCCAGACGTGCGCTGATCCACAGCAAGGTATCGGGACCCACGCTGGCAGCCCAGTTCTTCAGGCGACCCGGTGTCCACTGATAATGATGGCGGTGGCGCTCCGGCATGTGCGCGGGGGTTGTGCTGCTGCCCGGGTGACGTCGCCGGGCGTGAGCGGCAACCTGTTGGCCGTTACACCAGATTTCAAGCAGGTTTTCAAAGACGTGCAGTTCCACCGTGCTGCCCACATACTGATGCGGCACGGAGTAGTGGTGCTGCTCATATTCGATGTGGTAGTCGATATTCACCTTCGCCTTTTTGATGTGCCGGTAGCGCCAGGGTTGGACGGGTAAAGGGCGTAGCACAGGCTTATCGAGCCGATTGAAGGCTTCCCGTCGGTTTCCGGGCAGTTTTTTAAAGGGGCGGTTATTGAGATCGTCGACCAAAACCCGGATGCGGCTGTTCAGTTCGGCCAGTGAGAAGAAGGTCTGGTGCCGCAGCCGCGCCAGGATCCAGCGTTCGACGATTTGGACGCCGACCCCATGACGGCCACGAATATCTGCGCCTGCTGGCACTCACCGGTTGAGGGAGAGATGACGGCAACCGTCGGTCCGCAGTAGTCGATGAAGCACTTCTCACCCGCGATGTGCAACTGGCGCATGGAGCGCTTCTGCTTCTGGCACCAGGCCTGGTAGCGGCAGCAGAACTGTGAGTAGCTGTATGCCCTGACAGGCATTTGCTGACAGTACTCTTCCCACAGTAGGTGACGGGTAACGCCCTTACGCTGCAGCTCCATATGCACGACAGGCCAGTCAGGGTCTTCAAGCGCACCGGGCTGGCTGTCAGATTCCGGGTAGAGCAGACGGGCCAGCTGTACGTCCGACATGCCGTCAGGCAGGGGCCATGAGACAGGAGAGCCCTCAAGGCGTTTGAGCATTTTCTGGATGGCACCGGTACTGACATCGGCACACTGACTTATCTGGCGGAAAGAGAGTCCGACGTCAAAACGCAGTCTTAAAATTTCACGGATTTTACGCATTGCGATCCTCTGATTAGGCATCTCTCACTCCTGAAGGGGGAAAGAGAGATGTATAGCAGGAAAAAACAATACGTTAAGAAAGATTCTGGGGAACGTGAACGCGGATTCTGGCAAGGTGAACACAGATTCCGGCGACATGAACAGGGATTCTGGTCATGGAGCAAAACTGTGGCATTTTGAGCCAGAAATCGCGTTCACGATAAATCAGAATCAGCGTTCACGTTCCGCCAGAATAGGTGTTCACGATGAGCCAGAATACGCACCATGCTTTTTACTCTGAATATTGCCTGATGATTTTT
>NZ_JAYGJO010000042.1:0-25043 GCF_035013185.1 Acerihabitans sp. TG2 | reverse complement strand
AGTCACTTCTACCATAAAGGGCTGGATCAGTTTTTCTCTGCCGCCATATATTGCATTAAATAATGTCGGAATAGTTTTCTGGCTATCCATAACATTTTTATCGTTAGCCCGTATCACATCCGCAGCCTCAGACCAAAAAACCGGACACTCGTGATCCAGCTTGCCTTCTGGATTAAACCCTTTGGGCAGCCCACTATAATGAAGCCCGTAATCGTTAATAAAAATAATTCTGGATTCGTGATCTTTTATATACCAATATTCATTACTATTTTGCATATAAGAGATAAAAGCACCAAAAGTGTTCGAATGTACATCCAAATCTTTATTGATTGAATAATTCATATCATTGCTCTGCATAGCGCATCCTTATTAACAGCCGCGTTAATAACAGAAGGCTACAACAAAAAAATATTTATTTATACTGAATATTTATCGTTGAAGTGTAAATTTTAAAACACAAATTAAATTATGTTATGTTTAAACAAAAAAATCACATTGACAGATAAATTATTAATTATATAAATATTAAGTTACAGATAAAGATACTATTTCCACATATCTATGTTCTTATGTATTGTCAATATCCATTTAGGCTAGTTTACAAAATAACCTATCAGCAATACCGTCATCTTATAAATAGAGTAGCTTTATCTCTATTTATAAAAAGGTATTTATGATCATGCAAATGAGCATGATCATTCATTAATGAGTTACTTTTATCCATAGGCGGTTATAGCTTTCCGCAGAAGGGACAGGTAAAATGAAACAAGACTGGCACAAGGCTGATATTATCGCGGCAATACGAAAACAAGGAACCACCTTGGCTGCGTTATCCCGCCAGGCGGGTTTAAGTTCGGGTACACTGGGCAATACTATAGAACGGCCTTGGCCAAAAGGTGAATTTGTGATAGCTGATGCGCTTAACCTTCATCCTGCTGAAATCTGGCCGAGTCGCTATTATGATCCCGATAGTAATTTAATTGACCGCCAGGCGATGATACGAAAAAAAAGGTGCAAAACGTAGGTTTTGTATAAAAATATTTATATAATTTAAAATAATACAATTAAATATAACTAGAACCAAGGGGAACACCATCCATAACGCCTGGCTAAAAACTCAATTTCGTTTACATTAAATTGAAAAATTTCGTGTTATATTTTATTTATAATTATCATTTTAATATATTAAGTAAATAAACATTTTAGAAAAATCATTTTCTTGGGATATATATGAAATCAATATGTAGCGCTATGCCTGATAAACCTGTATAGAATATAATAATTGGTGGTTAGCGACAATATAGCCATCAATTATTGTTAACAGATGTTAATTCACTAAAATTGTTGTAAAAACTCCATTGAGTAAAATAGAAGATAGCATCATTGCCAAAATCTGGTGGTGCGGGTTTGAGGTCCAACATTTTTGGTTAGCGGATGAGTACATCCACATGGGGAACTGACGTAAGTTGATGACAATGGCTGGGGCTGAGGCAGTGGCGATAAACAAAAAATGTCATTTCGCTTACGTAGATACCTTTAATTTTCAGACGGCAGGGTTTTATAACAAGCTCGGTTATGCAGAATATGGTCGTTTTTACGGCTTTGCCGGTACGTTTTCTAGGCGCTATTTATGTATATTTTTTCGCCAGTAACAGGTTTTTTGCTATGCGCGTTACCAATGGCTTTGACCATGCTATTGCATTAATTGAGAACCTCAATGAACCTTGGGGGATAAAGGATACAGAATCACGTCATGTCTATCTGAACCCCCTTGCCAGAATATACACTAATACACCAGATAATTTCATTGTCGAAGGAAAACTGGATGTTGAATTCCCGGCACAATGGCATGAGTTACATGATGACCTGATAAAACACGATCAACTCACTATGAGTAAAAAAATGAGCGTAAGTGTGTTGGAAATACACCACTGGAACGGGTGTTCAACGCCAACCCCCTATATCAGTGATAAAATACCCCTTTATGATAACCACGACACCTGTATCGGCATTATCTGGAATGCAAAACCGGCCGCTGTTGTTAATCCAATCTTGGCTATCTTTAAAAAAAACACCCCACCTGTTTTTACACATGCCATAGAGGACATCACAGAAAAAGAGCATGAGGTTATCTGGTTAATTATTCAGGGATATACAAGAACCGAGATCTCAGATATCCTGCATATTTCTTCAAGTACAGTAAAATCTCGCTTACATTCTGTGTTCCAGAAAAAATCAATTTTTAATATAAAACAATTACGTGAACTTTATGTTCACAATGAAATGGATAGCCACATCCCTGCTTCAATTTTAAGCAACGGTTTGCTATTTATATGAATCAACCTGAACATTACGCTTCCGGCCGAGTGCCACCGCAATGCCGTTTATCGTTGCTGAGTATCGCACTGGTTCACGCCGGCATGTTAACCGCTCTCGACCAGTTTATGCTTGGTGCCATCCTTGGCCATTCAATGACCCTGTTGGATGCGTTTATTGCGATTACTATCGCTAGTTTGTTTTTTGGCGCACTGACGTTTGCCCTTGGTTTTGCCGGTATGCAAGAAGGATTAAGTGGAACCATGCTTGCACGCTGGTCAGGTTTTGGGCGCATGGGATCGGTACTGGTCAGTCTGGTGTTAACCGTCAGTCTGTTAGGCTGGTTCGGGGTGCAAAACGCCGTATTTGCCAAGGGCATCAACCATGCACTGGGCGATGTGCCGGGATTTGCCCTGTCGGCTGCGGTATCAGGGTTATTGCTGACATGTCTGGTGGCCTTCGGCATTAAGGCGCTGAAAATCACTGCCTGTATCGCAGTTCCGCTTTTTGTCGCGGTGATCACCTTCATTTCCTGCCAGATGCTTTCGCAGCAAAATATCATCACCGCAGCGCGGTCGGTGCCACAGGGGGATGTTTTATCTATCCCGGACGCCATCACCCTCATTATGGGCGGTTGTATTGTTGCCGCCCTGATGACCCCGGATATTACGCGTTATGCGAAAAAATCCTCTCATGTGTTGTCAATGACACTGTTTACGACTCTTGTCGGTGAGTACCTGATTAATGGCCTGGCGATTGTGCTGGCCCGGGTCTTGAATACAGAAGATGTGGTATCAATTATGACTCAGACTGCCGGTGGCATTGGATTACTGGCGGTGGTGGTGTCCACATTACGGGTCAATGACCTGAATCTTTATTCCTCGTCGCTCGGGATTGCTAACACCATTGCCGTACTGAGTGGCAAAAAAGTCAGCTACACCACTGTCACGATCATGCTTGGGCTAACGGGGACCGGGCTGTCTTTACTTGGAATTCTGGACCGGTTGGTGGATTTTCTGACCCTGCTTGGCATTATTTTCCCGCCAGTAGTCAGTGTAATGGTTGTCGGCTATTTTACGCTAAAGCAGAATACACACAGATTACCCCTCCTACGACAGACGCAGACCTTACCTGAAGATAAAAACACGCCGTTAATCGGCTGGGTGGCTATTCTTTCGTGCATAACAGGAACTGTGGCCGGAACTGTCAGTGGTTTTGGGGTTCCCGCCATCAATTCGCTGCTGGTTGCAGGAGTCGTTTATTGGAGTGTTGAAAGCGCAAAATATCATTTTATGTTGAAGCCGGAGAACATCAGGGAATGATAACGACACAGGTGACGTTGGCAAAACGACGACATCCGGGCTTCGGTCACTGTCCGGAAAGGTGATCCAGCGAAAAGTCTCTCTCGATTCTAGCGTGATAACTCAATTTTGTTTACATTTAATGTAATAGCTGTATGGTGCTGACACTTCAGAATGAATATTTCTTTTTGCCAATAAAATACTCATTTCAATGAATATCATTTAAAATAGAATGAATATGGAACTACTATTTGCCAATGTACCGCCGATCATAAAAAATCAGGTAATTGATATTTTGTGGGTGACCGATAAGTACAGACACCACGCAAACGGAATTGAGTTAATGACAATGGCTGAAAATAGGGCGATAAAAGGACACAATTATTTTACGTGCGTGGATAACGTCCCTTATTCAGACTGTAGTGTTTTATCACAAACTCGCCATTTAGAATAGGGCTTTTTTGACGACTATTGCAGGTGGTATTTGGCATTAAGATGCTGAACTCACTGCCAGTATCGTGGTCCCGTTTTTTAGTACGGTGATCACGTTCATTTCCTTCCCGATTCACTCGCATCACAACATGTCTACGTGACAGCACCATACACCGAGATGATCGCATCCTGCGACAGTTGAATACAGTATTTGAAGATAAAGACACGCCTTTAATCGAATCGGTCGCTATTCTCTCGTGCATAACAGAAAGTCTGGCCGGAACAGTCAACGGTTTTGTGCTTCCACCATCCATTTGCTGCTGATGGCAGCATTGTCCTCTATTACTCTGGAATAGCCGTTCTTACGAACCGTTATGCTTTGGTTATTCTCTAAGGAAATTGTACCATGCATGATTTTTCGCTCGCTTGTCAAAAACTATCCACCAACATTATTATTTCCATACCATTAATTCCCGTATTAATTCAAAAACTTATCCAGGCTCACAATATTCCACTGAACAATATTGAGATACCGCATGAAGAAGAGTATCAGACTGCCGGCAGGGTGCTGTTTCAATTAGCGCAAGGCATAACTGAGGCCAATTCCACGTCGGGCGACAGCATGGCCATGCAGACATTGCGCATCAAATCACTCCCACAGGCGGCGGTGGCCGGGCTTTATCTAACGCATACCCTTGCGGGAGTGGCGCCTTCGTATGATGTTCCTCACACATTCTTACCAACGGAAAATAAAGGCGAGGTTTCGCCAAGCACCGGGTATGCCACCAAAGGTAACGCGAGTACAAGTAACACCCCCGGCACCGGCACGCTAAAAGGATCCTCGGCCGCGCAACGGGCAAGAAAAACCAGGGCTAACCCGCAGCACCCTATCTCAGATGCGATGGATCGGGTGCAACGCAGCGGCAAACGAGCACCAACATTAATAAGATTACCGGGCGGTAAGATACCCAAAGCACCCACACTACATGACTTTGTTTTTGCTGATGAGGAAATTCAGCAAGCATTATCCGCGCCGGAGGGGCAAGTCCCCAGCGCACCGACGCTGAATGACTTTTTCCAACCTTCCCCTGTCAGAAACAACGGCGCAAGTGCAGCTAACACCGAGGCGAAGAATATCAAGCCATCGGTGTCAGTCATAAAACCGCCCAAGCCTCATCCCGCCAAGGGGAAAACAGTGAATGCTGCGCCTGCGGTGTCTGCCGCGGTATCGGCAGATTCGCCGGCCACCAGCATAGCTGAAACAAGCCTTTTGGGGACGTTGGCGGGCGGTGTGGTTAAACCCATCGCCGGGCTGACGGTTATCGGCGGTGTCGCGATGGTGGGAACGATCGGCCTAGGCGTGAATACCGACGTAAAAGAGACTGGCCATATAAAGGATCAGGGGAATGAACCGATACGTGAGCCTGACCAAAAAACCGCCAAAGACTCGCCGTTAGCGCAACACTCACCAGCAATACCTCCTGGCCGTCACCAGGCCGAGGACATTAAGCCCCCGACTTCCCAACACGCCGGCGTATGGAACAATGCGCTAACAACCGAACAACAGTCACAACGGCAGCAACAGCTGGTCATACAATGCGCATTTAACCTTATGGCCAACCAAGCCGGTACGCCGGTGGCGAACCTTAATCCCGACTATTACGACCAGGCGCTAATTTATGAGCTGCAAACGCTCAGTGGCGTGTTTTCACAACCGGTTTATCAACGCTATGTTCTGATTGCCGGCACGCCCGTGGCAGTAAGAATAATAGTCACATCCAATCATGGGGTGAAGTATGAAATGTTCCAAAATAGCCATCCTGCAATGGGTTATGCCCTGTCGGTCAACAACGGACAATGGCAAGTGCAGCAAGAGCTAAACTCGCCACACCTGTCGAATAAGCTTATTGAGGTCATCACCCCAGAAATAGTTGATCTGGGGCTTACGCAAGCACGGTTATCCGCCCCGGACGACCGTGGCTTGCAATGGACGCGAGATCAGAAGAGTTATTTGCGCATCAAGGGAAATTTTATGCGGGTCTATCAGGATAAACATAACGTCAATCGCTATCGCCTTGTCACCCCGGATGGTCAGTCTGCCCTGATGGTGCACTACCACAAAAGCCGGTTTTGTCTGCCACAGGAAATGACTGGGCAAGGGGTCGAGAAAAAAGCCATAAATCTTAAAGAAATGAACAGACAGCGTAAAATAATTAATTCGCATTTAAACCATGCTGAACGGCACTTGAAAAATGGACAGATTATAAAATTTTTTCAAGAACTCTATTCAGCATATGAAAAACATAAGAAATTTGAAGCCGGACCTATCAGGCGTATAACCACGTTGGCACTGGATTTTATAGATACATTTATATTCCCAAAAAAATCCATACTTGCTGCAGACGACATGTTGGTTCAGATAGAGTGGATCAGAAAAGTAGCGTTACCCATTCAAAAAAATGAAAGCTTCAAAGAGAATATCATTAACAAATTTTTTAGAGACACACCCTATTTTTATAAAATCATCTCGGACCACATCCTTATGCAACCCGATCGTGATATCACGGATAAAATCGCCAAAATATTAAGCAATCTGTCTATAACCCCACTTCCACAGTACGCGGGAAGTCGCTCTCGATATTACAGAATGGCATCAGAAGGCATTACTACTGTGACCAGTATCAATATTACTGGCAATAAAAAATTTATTGTTGATGTCATGAGGACTTTAGATACGCTGAGTAAAACAGTGCTCGGATACCGGCTCATTGAGACGTTAAAGGACAAGGAATTTACCATTCAACCGCCCTCCATGAGCGCTATCGAACGTGAAGACGATGGCTGGTTTTATGCCAAGAACAGCGCCGGAGGGGCGATAGCCTTTGATCCCGCGAATACATATATCGGTGATGCGTCTCAACTGGAAAAAGAACCCTGGCGGCAGCGAGACCCGGTCATTGGCCTTTATCATGAACTGCTACATATTTACTATAAACATCATCCATTAACCGTAACATCTATTTCTGGTAAAGCGGATAAAAAAATTGTCGGCGGCAGCGCCCCTATTGAGGAGGCATTAATCACTGGCATTGATTTTTACGATAAAAAAACCGGCGAGCGGTATAATTTCAGTGATAAAAAATTCATCCAGGCCAACAAGGGATTAATGATGTCGGAAAATAATTTCAGGAGGGAATACGCCATTATGCGAGGGCTTAAATATTTTTTAATCCGACCTTATTATATCAAGCCTGATGCCAAGGTGACATCCAAAAATTTCATATTGTCCGTGACACAATAAGTGATTAAAAGGTACTGCCTCAGGTGTTGAAACAAATGATTTATATGGTTATTTCCTCGATACTATTAACCGGAAATAACATTCCACACAATGCGGGAGTGACAGAATGTTTAGTCTATTATGCTGCAGTATGTCTTCACCAAAAGAAAATGGTGGGGATTTTTATCGTTCTGCTGATGTAGCACAAAAAAAGAGCCCCCATTGCTGGGAGCCCTCATATCACCTGACAACGAATGCGCTTAGCGCATCAGTTCGCCACCGCAATACGCTTCATATCTTTCATATAACCACGCAACGTCGCCCCGATCACTTCAATCGGATGATGGCGAATAGCCTCATTTACATCACGCAGTTGCGCATTATCAATCGCGCCCGCAGGGGCCGATTTACCCAAATCACCCGGCTGCAACTGGTCCATAAAATGTGCTTTCAGCAAGGGTACGGCGGCGTTGGCAAACAAATAATTTCCGTATTCTGCCGTATCGGAAATCACCACGTTCATCTCATACAAACGCTTACGGGCCACGGTATTGGCAATCAACGGCAGCTCATGCAATGATTCGTAATAGGCTGATTCAGCAATAATGCCAGAACACGTCATGGTCTCAAATGCCAACTCTACCCCAGCCTTGGCCATGGCAATCATCAACACGCTGTGATCAAAATAGTCTTGCTCACTGATTTTGCCATCAAACACCGGGGCATTTTCAAATGCCGATGCACCGGTCTCTTCACGCCAGGTCAGTAATTTTACATCGTCATTGGCCCAGTCAGCCATCATGCCGCTGGAGAATGCGCCAGTGATAATATCATCCATATGTTTTTCAAACAGCGGACGCATCAGCGTCTTCAACTGTTCAGACAGGGCAAAAGCCCGCAGCTTGGCGCTATTGGACAACCGGTCCATCATCAGCGTAATGCCGCCCTGTTTCAGCGCTTCGGTCGTGGTTTCCCAGCCAAACTGCACCAGCTTGCCGGCATAAGCGGCATCGACGCCATCCGCCACCAGCTGGTCATAACACAGCAGCGAACCCGCTTGTAACATGCCGCATAAAATGGTTTGTTCACCCATCAGGTCGGATTTCACTTCTGCCACAAAGGACGATTCCAATACCCCGGCGCGATGACCGCCGGTGGCGGCGGCCCACGCTTTTGCCAGCGCCATGCCTTCGCCCTGGGGATCATTTTCCGGGTGGACCGCAATCAGCGTCGGCACACCAAAACCACGCTTGTACTCTTCGCGCACTTCGGTACCCGGACATTTCGGCGCAACCATAATGACCGTAATATCCTTACGAATTTGCTCACCCACTTCAACGATATTAAAACCATGGGAGTAGCCCAGTGCTGCGCCTTTTTTCATCAACGGCTGCACGGCCTGAACCACCACTGAATGCTGTTTATCCGGCGTCAGGTTCACCACCAGGTCGGCTCCAGGGATCAGTTCTTCATAGGTGCCAACCTTAAAGCCGTTTTCCGTGGCCTTGCGCCATGACGGACGTTTTTCGTCAATGGCTGCTTTGCGTAGGGCATAAGAGATATCCAGGCCGGAGTCACGCATGTTCAGACCTTGGTTCAGCCCCTGCGCACCACAGCCGATTATCACCACTTTTTTACCTTTCAGATAGCCCGCTTCATCGGTAAATTCATCCCGCGCCATAAAGCGGCACTTACCTAATTGCGCCAGTTGTTGGCGCAGGTTTAAAGAGTTGAAATAATTTGCCATGGTACGACTCCAAATAGGGTGTTTTGTCGCTGATGTACGGTATTCCCACTACGCGGGAATGTTTATGATCCCCACTATATAGCAGGAAAGTTGTTGCTTAAATTGATATATTAACAATCTGATGTTGCATATTATGCAATGCTTGCTGGAGGCGACGTACGATGGATCTACGGGATCTGAAATTATTTCTTCACCTGGCGGAAAGCCGTCATTTCGGGCGTACCGCAAAAGCGACCCATGTCAGTCCCTCCACGCTGTCGCGTCAGATTCAACGCTTGGAAGAGGACGTCGGACAAACACTGTTCTTACGTGATAACCGCACGGTGCAATTAACTGATGCTGGCGAACAGTTAAAAACCTTTGCCCAACAAACATTACTGCAATACCAGCAGCTACGCCATCGCCTTGGCCAGCATGGTCCTTCGTTGAGCGGCGAATTGCGGCTGTTTTGCTCGGTCACTGCCGCCTACAGCCACTTACCGCCCATACTCGATCATTTTCGTGCCGAGCACCCCCTGGTTGAAATCAAACTGACCACCGGCGATGCGGCCGACGCCGTGGATAAAGTGCAGACTAATGACGCGGACCTGGGCATCGCCGGCCACCCGGAAATGCTACCGGCCAGTATCGATTTTACCCCAATCGGCGACATCCCGATGATCCTCATCGCCCCCGCGCTGCCTTGCCCGGTGCGCGCACAGGCCCTGGCCGAAAACCCTGACTGGTCGCATACCCCGTTTATTTTGCCGGAACATGGCCCGGCACGCCGTCGGATTGATCACTGGTTTCGCAGTAACCACATTACCAATCCACTGATTTACGCCACCGTGGCCGGACACGAGGCCATTGTTTCCATGGTGGCGCTTGGCTGCGGCATCGCCCTGATTCCAGAAGTGGTGGTGGACAATAGCCCCGAACCGGTGCGTAACCGGATCCAGACCCTGGTGCACGGCACTGTGGTCGAGGCGTTGGCGCTGGGGGTTTGCGTACAGAGAAAACGCCTGCAGGAGCCATTAATTGACGCGTTTTGGCAATTGCTCGATCGTTAACCCCTTACCCTTGCAGAAAAAATCGAAACGCCGGGTTTTGGGTTTCATCGTGACATTCATAACCCAGTGCCGACAGGTGACTATCAAACTCTGGTTCCCGACCGGACAACTCAAACCCCGCCAATACACGGCCGTAATCGGTTCCGTGGCTACGATAGTGGAATAGCGAGATATTCCAATAGGTGCCCAGGGTATGCAAAAACTTCAGCAAGGCACCGGGTGATTCTGGAAACTCAAAGCTGTAGAGGCGTTCATGCAGCGGCTTCGACGGTCTTCCACCGACCATATAACGAACATGCAGCTTGGCCATTTCGTCATCGGACAAATCCACTACCTGATACCCGTTGACGCCAAGTTCGGTAAGGATCTCATCGCGTTCCTCGTTACCACGGGTCAGGCGAATGCCGACAAAAATACACGCATTATCCGCATCAGCATAACGGTAGTTGAATTCGGTTACCGCCCGGCCCCCCAACAGTTGGCAAAATTTCAGGAAACTGCCCTTCTGTTCCGGTATGGTCACCGCCATCAGCGCTTCGCGCTGTTCGCCCAGTTCACAACGTTCCGAAATATAACGCAACCCATGAAAGTTTACATTGGCGCCGGACAGTACATGAGCCAGCCGCTCGCCTTGGATATTGTGCTGCTGAATGTATTTTTTCATGCCGGCCAACGCCAGCGCGCCGGACGGCTCGGCAATGGCTCGCACATCTTCAAACAGGTCCTTTACCGCCGCACAGATAGCGTCGCTGTCCACCGTGATCACATCATCAAGGTATTCGCGACACAAGCGGAAGGTCTCATCACCAATGCGTCTTACCGCCACGCCTTCGGCAAACAGACCGACCCGGGGTAAATCCACCGGTTCACCGGCTTTGAGCGCCGCGCACAAGCAGGCTGATTCCTCCGCCTCTACACCGATCACCTGGATTTGTGGCATCAGGTGTTTAATCAGCACCGCTACGCCTGCCGCCAGACCGCCGCCGCCCACCGGGACAAAGATCCGGTCCAGATGCGCATCCTGCTGCAGCAGTTCCATGGCCAGGGTGCCCTGGCCAGCGATCACCGCCGGGTGGTCGAAGGGTGGAACAAAGGTGTAATGATGATCCCGCGCCAGTTCGATAGCTTTAGCTTTGGCCTCATCAAAATTGGCGCCGTGGAGCAAGACTTCGCCGCCAAAGCTACGCACGGCGTCCACTTTGATATCCGCCGTCGCCACCGGCATCACAATCAACGATTTAATACCCAGTTTGGTGGCCGACAGCGCCACGCCCTGGGCGTGATTACCCGCCGACGCCGTCACCACGCCATGGTTTTTTTGTTCCTCGGTTAAGCCGGATATCATCGCGTAGGCACCGCGCAGCTTAAAGCTGTGCACCTGTTGACGATCTTCCCGCTTTACCAGGATGGTATTGCCGAGGCGCGCGGAGATCTTATCCATACGTTCCAGTGGCGTAACCTGCGCCACCTCGTACACCGGCGCACACAAGGTGGCGCGTAAATACTCCGCAGCGCAAGGCGCCCCGGACAAGGGTTGCGAATCAGCCATGGCCGGTTAGCCCCCCAGCTTACTTTTGTCGCGCACCGCACCCTTATCAGCACTGGTGGCCAATAGTGCGTAGGCACGCAAAGCGAAGGACACCTGGCGTTCTCGATTCACTGGCGTCCAGGCCGCTGCCCCACGCGCCAGTTCGGCTTCGCGACGACGCGACAGCTCTTTATCGGTGACATCCAGCGTTATCCCACGCCCAGTGATATCAATACCAATAATATCGCCGTCGCGCACCAGACCAATCAGACCACCGCTGGCGGCTTCTGGCGAAACATGACCGATAGACAAACCGGACGTGCCGCCGGAAAAACGGCCATCAGTGATCAATGCACACTGTTTGCCCAGCCCCATGGATTTTAAGTAGGTGGTGGGATAGAGCATTTCCTGCATACCCGGTCCGCCCTTTGGTCCTTCATAACGGATAACCACCACGTCGCCAGCCACCACCTTGCCGGCCAGTATGGCTTCGGTTGCGTCTTCCTGGCTTTCATAGACTTTGGCCGGCCCACGGAACAGCAGGCTGCCCTTATCTACCCCTGCAGTTTTAACGATACAGCCGTCTTCGGCAATATTGCCATACAACACCGCCAATCCGCCGTCCTGGCTGTACGCGAATTCGCGCGTACGGATGCAGCCCTCTTTACGATCGGTATCCAGAGAAGGCCAGCGGCAATCCTGGGAGAAGGCTTTAGTGGTGCGAATGCCGGCCGGACCCGCGGAGTACATGCTTTTCACCGCATCATCATGGGTTACCATCACATCATACTGCGCGAGAGCCTCTGGCAGTTTAAGTCCGAGAATATTGGTCACGTCGCGATTGAGCAGTTCGGCACGATCGAGCTCGCCCAGGATGCCCCATACACCACCGGCGCGGTGAACATCTTCCATATGGTATTTCGGCGTACTCGGCGCGACTTTGCACAAATGGGGGACCCGGCGCGATAAACCATCGATATCCGCCATGGTGAAGTCCACTTCACCTTCTTGTGCCGCCGCCAGCAAATGCAGCACGGTATTGGTGGATCCGCCCATGGCGATATCCAGCGTCATGGCATTTTCAAATGCCGCCTTACAGGCGATATTGCGCGGCAGTGCGCTCTCATCATCCTGCTCATAATAACGTTTAGTCAGTTCAACGATGCGCGTGCCAGCGTTGAGAAACAGTTGACGCCGATCGGCGTGAGTCGCCAGCAGCGAACCATTGCCCGGTTGGGATAAACCCAAGGCTTCAGTCAAACAGTTCATGGAGTTGGCGGTAAACATGCCTGAACAGGATCCGCAAGTGGGGCAGGCCGAGCGTTCAATTTGTTCACTGTCTGCATCGGATACGTTCGGATTAGCGCCCTGGATCATCGCGTCGATCAAATCGAGCTTGATGATTTTATCCGACAATTTGGTTTTGCCGGCTTCCATCGGCCCGCCGGAGACAAAGATCACCGGAATATTCAGGCGCAGCGCCGCCATCAGCATGCCCGGGGTGATTTTATCGCAATTGGAAATACACACCATGGCATCGGCACAATGGGCATTAACCATGTATTCCACCGAATCAGCAATCAGCTCACGCGAAGGTAAGGAGTACAACATGCCGCCATGCCCCATGGCGATACCATCATCCACTGCGATGGTATTAAATTCTTTCGCCACGCCACCGGAGGCCTCAATTTGCTCGGCGACCAATTTACCCAAATCACGCAGATGCACATGGCCCGGCACGAATTGGGTAAACGAGTTCACCACGGCAATAATCGGTTTGTCGAAATCATCATCGGTCATCCCTGTGGCGCGCCATAAGGCACGGGCGCCAGCCATGTTACGGCCATGGGTGGTGGTAGCGGAACGGTACTTAGGCATGCTCAATACTCCAGTTGATCTTTTCGGCGGGCGACGTACGCCACCCGCTGCGTTATAAAGTCTATTTTAGTTGTTGACCGGATCCAACCAGCCCCATTTATCTGCGGTTTCACCAGTAAACAGACCGAAAAATGCTTGCTGTAGCTGTTTGGTCATGGGACCACAACGGCCAATCCCGACCTGGATGCCATCGACACTACGCACCGGGGTAATTTCCGCCGCCGTGCCGGACATAAAGACTTCATCGGCCAGATAGAGCGATTCACGGGATAACACCTGTTCGCGCACTTCGATACCCGCGTCTTTCGCCAGCTTAATGATCGCGTCCCGGGTGATCCCCGGCAGAGCTGACGAGGTAAACGGCGGCGTGAACAAGATACCTTCTTTCACCTCAAACAGGTTCTCCCCGGCCCCTTCGGAAACGTAGCCGTGGACATCCAGCGCAATGCCTTCTTGATAACCATGACGGCGCGCCTCGCTGCCCACCAGCATGGAAGAGAGGTAGTTGCCCCCAGCCTTGGCCGCAGTCGGAATGGTATTGGCCGCCACGCGGTTCCAGGATGAGACCATGGCGTCAATGCCCTGATCCAGGGCATCTTCACCCAGGTATGCGCCCCACGGAAATGCAGCGATAATGACGTCGGTAGTGTAATCCGGCGGCGGATTCACGCCCATACCCACATCTCCGACAAACACCAGCGGGCGGATATAGGCGCTGACCAGTTTATTCTTGCGCAGCACCGCCCGACAGGCTTCCATCAAATCATCCACGCTCTGGGTAACCGGCATACGATAGATTTTTGCGGAATCGCGCAGGCGCTGCATATGTTCACGATGGCGGAATACCACCGGCCCTTTATGCGAGTCATAGCAACGCACACCTTCGAAGACTGACGATCCATAATGCAGCGCATGGGACATAACATGGACTTTAGCATCCGCCCATGGAACCATCTCGCCGTTGAACCAAATAAAATCAGCTTTCTTCGTCGTCATTTTCTTTTCCTTACTTGTGCCTTAGGCGCGTATTTGTTGTGATGTTAGTTGCTGGATCTCGACACAGGCGACATCCATCAGTTTACTTAATTGTGAAGACAGTAAATCGACTGGGCGCAGGCTTGCAACGGTCAATTGAATATTTATACATTCCGGATTGGTTTGCGGTGCCATATTTAACGCACAAACACGAAAACCGCGGTGGCGCACCACACGCAAAACACGTTCAAGGATTTCCGGGCGGGAACGCGCCTCAATGGAAAGCTGATGTTGCATCATGATAATTTCTCCAGCATGGTTTCATTGCCGGCGCCGGGTGGCACCAGTGGCCAGACATTTTCGTATTCGTCGATGGAGACATGCAGCAGGTAAGGACCCTGATGGTTAAACATGGTCTCAAGGGCGCTGTCAATCTGGTCTTTTCGGGTTATTCGTTGGCCGGGGATATCAAATGCGCTGGCCAGGATGAGAAAATCGGGGTTGTCGGTAAGAGTGGTTTCGCTATAACGTTCATCAAAAAATAATTGCTGCCACTGTCGAACCATGCCTAATCGCTGATTATCCATTAATACAATTTTTAACGGCAACCGTTTTCGCTTAATCGTCGTCAATTCCTGGACGTTCATCATAAATGAACCGTCGCCGGAAACACAGATTACGGTATCATCGGGACGCGCAACCTGTGCGCCTACCGCTGCCGGCACACCAAATCCCATCGAACCCAAACCGCTAGAGGTGATAAAGTTCTCAGGGCGGCTAAAACTCATATGCTGGGCGGCCCACATCTGATGCTGGCCAACATCGGTGGTGACCACCGAATCCGCCGGCGCGCGCTGTGACAGCGCCCGCAATAATGCCGGTGCGTAAATGGCCGAACCGGGGTGGTCATAACGCCATTGGTATTCCGCTTTCAGCGCTTGGGTCTCGATTCGCCAGTCATCCAGAGACAAATCCTGTGCCAAGGCCGGCAATATCCGGTTTAAATCCCCTTGCAAAGCAACGTGGGCCTGGCGCAATTTACCTAACTCCGCCGGGTCGATATCCAAATGAATCACTTTCGCGTGCGGCGCAAACGCATTGAGTTTGCCGGTGACCCGATCGTCGAAACGGGCACCCACCGCCATCAGCAGATCGCAGGACTGCACGGCTAAATTCGCCGCTTGGTTGCCATGCATTCCCAGCATGCCCAGATAACAGACATCGTCTCGATCCGGCGCGCCCAGACCTTTAAGGGTTGCCACGCTAGGGATGCCGGTACGGGCGATAAAGTCTCGCAACGCCGGTACTGCGCGCGCCATGCCCACGCCGCCGCCAACATATAACATGGGTTTGCGCGCTACACGCAATAGCTCGCGGGCTGCCGCCACATCCCCTTGGATGACACCAAGCTGATCGTCGATACTGACCAAATGTGGACTCAGATCGCCCGTGGCGAGCTGTATGTCTTTAGGAATATCGATCAACACCGGCCCCGGCCGTCCGCTACTGGCAATGGCGAAGGCTTCGGTCATGATCGCCGGCAGTTCCTCTAGGCTCTCGACCAAGAAACTGTGTTTAGTACAGGCCAGGGATAACCCCAGCACATCGATTTCCTGAAACGCATCGGTACCGATAAGCGCCGACCCCACCTGACCGGTGATTGCCACCAAAGGAACAGAATCCAGCAGAGCATCAGCCAGGCCGGTGATCAAATTGGTCGCCCCCGGTCCTGACGTTGCGATACAGACGCCGACTTTACCAGTAGCCCGTGCGTAGCCAATTGCCGCCATGGCCGCGCCTTGTTCATGCCGGCATAGCAAATGTTCCACGCCGCCATCATAGAGTGCATCGTACACCGGCATTATCGCCCCGCCGGGATAGCCGAAAACCATGTCCACACCCTGTGCACGCAACGCTTGTACTACCCACTGAGCACCATTCATAGTCAGTTCCCCGCCGGTCTGCGGTGAGAACAGGATTTTATGCTGTTATCCATTTTATGTTCCTTATTCATTACTTATCTTACTGGTCTTGAAAAGTAGCAAAAAAAAACCCCCGACCTTTCGGTGCGGGGGTTTTCTTGAGATTTAAGCTTGTTTAATAAGCTTTTCTTCGTCCAAGTGCTGCCCCGCACGGTGGGATTATAATCACCACCACACTAATCACGACTAGGCTTAGCACTTGAACAAAAGCATTCATAAATAGATTTTCATTACTTCTCGTCGAATGAATACCTACAGAGTTATCACAGTTTCAGGCTTGCTGACAATGTTTTTTAAAACAGCCTCACATTACCCCTGACATTAAAACACTAATACCCAATATAATCAATAATTTGCTTGATTATGATTTTTTTTCATTGTTCCACGAAAAATAGCCATGTACTCCGCCAACTCCACAACATACCGGGAACGTGATCGCAGAAAAAAAGCAAATGTCTGACATCCAGATATTTTTTTATGCGCCGGTGCCAGAAGCGCAGCGCTTACCGGGCGCAATAAAAACAGAACGGGCATGATAAAGCGTTTAATCAATCCGACTAAGAGAGGGAAATATGTCGCTGGCGGTGATTTATACCCGTGCGTCAATTGGTATTCAAGCGCCGTCAATCGCCGTAGAGGCCCATATCAGTAAGGGCCTGCCGGGATTTACTCTTGTGGGTCTGCCCGACGCTACGGTAAAGGGCGCACGCGACCGGGTGCGCAGCGCGTTGCTCAATAATGGTTTCGACTTTCCGGCCCGGCGCATTACCGTAAGCCTGGCACCGGCGGATTTACCTAAAGAAGGTGGCCGCTATGATTTACCCATCGCCCTGGCGATATTGGCCGCGTCCGAGCAACTGCCCGCGCAAAAACTGTCGGATTATGAATTTCTCGGCGAACTGGCGCTATCGGGTGAGCTGCGACCGATACAGGGTGCCATCCCCGCAGCGCTGCAATCGGCGCTCGCCGGACGCCGGCTGGTCATTCCTACCCACAACCGCACCGAAGTCAGCCTGGTGGCGGACAGCGGTGTGATGGTAGCCAACGATTTACGTCAGGTCTGTCGCTTTGTGCAAAATCAGGCCGAACTTGAAACGGTTGCTGCGCTTGGCACCCCATTGCTGGAATATGGCGGCGCCGATCTTAGCGATATCACCGGTCAACAGCAGGCGAAACGCGCGCTGGAGATTGCTGCTGCCGGCGGTCATAACCTGCTGCTGCTCGGTCCTCCGGGTACCGGTAAAACCATGTTGGCTAGCCGTTTACCCGGTATAATGCCGCCCCTGGGCGATATGGAGGCCATAGAGACCGCGTCGCTCATTAGCCTGGCAAACCCCAACGCCGCACTCACACAGTGGCGCCAAAGGCCGTTTCGCGCCCCTCATCACAGTGCCTCGATGGCAGCGCTGGTCGGTGGAGGAGTCCTTCCCCGACCGGGAGAAATTTCCTTGGCCCATAACGGCGTATTGTTTCTTGATGAATTGCCCGAATTTCAGCGCAGGGTGCTCGATGCACTGCGCGAACCGCTGGAAGCGGGGGAGATCATTATTGCGCGGGCGCAGGCCAAGGTACGTTATCCGGCGCGTTTTCAACTGGTGGGTGCCATGAATCCCAGTCCTTCTGGCGATTATAAGGGTGTGCATAGCCGCAGCGGCCCGCAACAAACCTTACGTTATCTGAACCGGCTCTCCGGGCCGTTTCTCGATCGTTTTGATATGTCCATTGACGTGCCGCTACTGCCGCCGGGTATGTTGCGTCACCAATGCCCGTCAGGTGAATCCAGCGCAACGGTCAGGGCCAGGGTACAAGCCGCGCGTGAACGTCAGCTCCAGCGTGGATCTGTCATCAATGCGCATCTGAATAATCAGGAGGTGGCTCGGTATTGTCGATTGAGCGAGTCTGATGCCATTTTTCTGGAATCGGTAATGGAGCAGTTGGGACTGTCGGTCAGGGCGTGGCATCGGACGCTTAAAGTTGCGCGCACGCTGGCCGATCTCGCGGGGGTCTCAGATATACAACGATGCCATTTGGCCGAGGCCGTGAGTTATCGTTGTATCGATCGTTTGCTGCAACAGCTTTGGCGGCAAATGGAATAACTTGGGGCTAACGCCCCAAGTCAGGACTAATCTTCGTTATCGCTGTAATCTTCAACCACATCCATTTGCGGTTTCCCGCCTGATAGCGTATGAAAACGCTTGGGGCGGCGAATATGCTCGATGTATTTAAACCACACCTTTTCATGTTCCGTAGAAGGTTCACGTTGGCCGTGACACACGGACACGAATTGTTGCTCTTCTTCGGTTACCGGTGCACGTTTGCCGCTATCCAGATCGTTGTAGGCATGACCGCAACGTTCGAGCAATAGAGCTTCCCGAATGGTGAAGTGTCCGTGCCGGGAAAACCCACGCGGGTAGTTCTTGTTATCGAAATAACGATTGGTAGTAGAAAAGCTGTCCGCCATATTAAGCGCTCCCCATCCTTTCATAAGCCGTACTGTTTATGGCGCGGAGTATTAGATAGGCTTGACTTTCTGTAAAACAAAACATTTAAATCGTTACGATGAAATTTTTTGGAGATGGCCTTGGACACGGAATTACTGAAAACCTTTTTGGAAGTTAGCAGGACGCGACACTTTGGCCGCGCGGCGGAAGCACTCTATCTGACGCAGTCAGCGGTAAGCTTCCGCATCCGCCAATTAGAAACGCAACTCGGGATGAGTTTATTCACCCGCCACCGCAATAATATACGCCTGACGCCCGCCGGAGAGCGGCTACTGCCTTATGCGGAAAACCTGATGTCCACCTGGCAATTAGCCAAAAAAGACGTCACGCGATCGCTGCAACACAATCCATTATCCGTTGGTGCCACCGCGTCGCTGTGGGAAGCATGGCTTGGGCAATGGTTACAATTATTATACCAGCAGCGTCCTGAACTGCAGCTTGAGGCCCGGATTGCCTTGCGTCATGCACTGATTAACCAACTCCATGAACGGCAATTAGATTTGCTGATCACCACCGAAGCACCAAAAATGGAGGAGTTAACCTGCCAGCTGTTGGGTAACTTTACCGTATCGCTGTTTAGTGCATCGGCACCGCCCAACGAGGGTGAGCGGCCCTATATTCGCCTAGAATGGGGGGCTGACTTTCATACCCATGAAAGTCGCCTGCTGGTAGGCCATCCCTTGCCGTTGATGAGCACCACGTCCGCATTATTGGCCCGCAGTCTGCTGCCGATCACCCAGGCATGCGTTTTTTTACCGAGCCATTGGGCCGAACTCTATCCTGAACTGGCTATCGTGACCGACATACCGCCGGTAGTCCGCCCCCTTTATGCAGTATGGTTACAAAATAGCGACCAACGCACCCTGATTCGGCAACTGTTAAAAACCCCGGTTATGTAGGCCGCGAAGAAGACGGAACCGGAATTGATGTGACCTTCGCACTCTGTTTATTCTCCCACAGGGAGTTCAGTAACCGCTGTAGGGCAATAAACGCAAACAGTAGGATACCGATGACGATTTTGGTCCACCAAGAGCTGAGGGTTCCGTCAAAATTAATATACGTTTGGATCAAACCTTGGATCATCACGCCGAATAAGGTGCCGAAAACCGTGCCAATGCCGCCGCTCAGCAGTGTACCGCCGATGACCACTGACGCGATGGCATCCAATTCCACGCCCATGCCGGCCAATGCATATCCGGCCGAGGTATAAATGGAAAAGACGATGCCGGCCAACGTCGCCAGACCGGTGGACAACATATAGATACGGATAGTGGTGCTGCGGGTCGATACCCCCATCAGATTGGCCGCCGTGGCGTTACCGCCAATGGCGTAGACCTGGCTACCAAACCGCGTGTAGCGGGCCAGCAGGATGCCAAAGGCCATCACCAGCAGCATCAATACCCCCATGGCACTTAGGCGGCCACCGCCGGGCATTTGCCAGGCCAGGCCCGATAGCGTTTGATAGATTGGATGATCAATCGGTAGTGACTCTTCCGATACCAAATAACTGGCACCACGCAGAAAAAACATACCGGCCAGGGTAATGATGAAAGCCGGAATTTTCAGCGTGTCAATTAACCAGCCCATAAAAGCACCGAAACCACAGCCCATGATTAACACTAACGGAAACGCCAGCAATGGCGATAAGTGATAATCGCCAATCATGCGCGCCAGGAAAACGCCGGTAAACGCGATAACGGATCCCACCGAGAGGTCGATACCGCCAGAAATCACCACAAACGTCATGCCCACCGCGATAATACCAAGGAAGGCGTTATCGGTGAGAATATTGCATATGATGCGGCTGGAGGCGAAGCCAGGAAACCGGCTTAGGCAGAACAGATAGCCGATGATAAACACCGCAATGGTGATAACCAGGGGAAGGTTGCGCTTAAGCATGATGGCGACTCCTGCGAATATACGCGATAAATATGGATGACTGCATTACCAATACGCAAAGCACCACGACTGCCTTGACCACCTGATTTAATTCTGGCTGGAAGCCCGACAGTAAAATACCGGTATTCATTCCCTGTATAATCAGCGCCCCCAAAATCGAAAGAAAAAGATTGAATCGGCCACCCATCAGCGAAGCGCCGCCAATGACTACCGCCAGGATGGCATCCATCTCCAGCCAAAGGCCAGCATTGTTGGCGTCCGCCCCGCGGATATCAGCGGTCACAATAAGTCCGGCGATAGCGGCACATAACCCGCTCAGAATATAGGTCGACATGACGATAGCCCGTGTTTGCACACCGGCGTTCTTGGCCGCGCGAATATTGATCCCCACGGCTTCGATAAACAATCCCAGAGCGGTTTTACGCGTCAACAGCCACACCAGAAGCAGCGTAATAATAGTAATAAATACCGGCACCGGGAAAAAGAGTAACGACCCGCTACCGAACCAGGACAAAGATGGATTATTGAACGTGACTATTTGGCCCTTGGTAATCAGTTGGGCCACTCCCCGCCCGGCAACCATCAATATCAGCGTGGCCACAAAAGGCTGTATTTTCAGCAAAGCCACCAAGATACCGTTCCACAATCCGGAGAGCATCCCTACGCCCAGCGTTGCCAAGATAATGACTGGCAAGCTGTATCCCTGCACGGTCAACGTTGCGGTCACCGCGCCGGCTATCGCCATCACCGCACCCACGGAAAGATCGATACCGCCGGTGGCAATCACCAAGGTCATACCGATAGCCAGTAGCGCCACCGGGGCACAACGGTTCAATATATCGATTACGCTGCCAAACAACCGGCCATCCTGGATGTGGATTGAAAAGAAATTATTGGCGACAATGCTGTCAACCACTAACACTACCACCAGCGCGGCCAACTGCGGCATGCCTCTCGGCCAGCGCCTGGTGACGACAACTTTAGTTTCGGGTGACGTTGAACCAGACATAACTTTCACGCTCCTTAGGCAGCAATGGCATTCATAATCGCGCTCACGGACAATTTATCGAGCGGTAATGCCGCGATGTGTTTTCTATCGCGCAGAATAATCACGCGGTCGGCATAACCCACCAATTCCTCAAGCTCAGATGAAATAACCAGCAGGGCGAGCCCGTTGGCACACAAGGATTCGATTAAACGAATAATCTCAGCGTGGGCACCCACATCAATGCCGCGCGTAGGCTCATCAAGGATCAAGAACTGCGGTTTGGTCAACAGCCAGCGGGAGAGCAGCACCTTTTGTTGATTGCCGCCCGAGAGGAACTCAACGGGCTGCTCGGCGCTCGGGGTGCGAATATCCAGTTGTCGGATAAAACGCTCGGCAATAGCATTTTGCTCCTTACGTGATAGGGGGCGTAGCCATCCACGTTGAACCTGCAAGGCCAACATAATATTTTCCCGCACCGATGCGGCGGCAATAATGCCATCGGTTTTTCGATCTTCTGGACAAAATCCCAACCCCAGCTTCGACGCTTTGTTTGGCGAGCGTATAACCTGCTTTTTGCCCTTAATCCAGGCGGTGCCGGAATCCGCCGCGCGAATGCCAAAAATCACTTCCGCCGTTTCGGTTCTGCCCGATCCTAATAGCCCGGCAAGGCCGACGATCTCCCCTGGACGGACCTCCAAATCAAATGGTGCAATAACATTTTTTTTGCCATAACCTTCAAAGGCCACAACAGGCTTATCACTATGCAGAGTCCGGCCAGCGCGCTGCAGCGCATGTTCACCCAACTCCCGGCCCAGCATCATTTTAATCAGCTCAATTTGAGGAAGTTCACGGGTATAACGGGTACCGACAAATTCGCCGTTACGCAGTACCGTAATACGATCAGTGATCTTATAAACCTGGTCGAGGAAGTGGGTGACGAAGATCAGGCTAATACCGCCATCGCGCAATTGTCGCATGATGGTAAACAGCATCTCGACTTCGTTGGCGTCCAGACTGGCGGTAGGTTCATCCAGAATCAACACCTTGGCAGAGAGATCCACTGCGCGGCAAATTGCCACGATTTGCTGCATCGCCACGGAGAAGTGGCCTAACGGTTCGGTGACATCCAATGCAAATCCATAACTGGCCAACAGCTTTTCCGCGCGTCGATTGATTTCTTTACGGTCAATAAAACCAAAACGCCTCGGCTCCCGGCCAATAAACAGATTATCCGCCACTGATAGGTTAGGTAGTAGATTAACTTCCTGATAAACTGTACCGATACCCAGAGACTGCGCATGGGCGGTATTCTTGGGATAAATTGCTTGTCCATCAAGAACAACTGAACCGCTATCACGCTGATAAACTCCGGTCAACGCCTTGATCAACGTGGATTTACCCGCGCCGTTCTCGCCTAATAGCGCCATGATCTCACCACGTCGCAACGTTAACGACACATCACTCAACGCCTTTACGCCAGGGAAGGATTTACTCAGTCCGTTCACGCGGAGTAATACGTCGTCTTGACTATCATTCGTACTCACGGTTATTGCTCCTAAAACACAGCTGAAAAAGCCGTTTTGGCAATGCCGTTAAGCATCTGTCCAACGACTATCAGTGCCAAAACTGGCGTGGGTGGCCATGTGCGGCGGCAACATTCTTATCAGAGACTCATGCCCCGGGAGTGTATTCGTGTCATACCCTATGGGTTGTCCCTTAAAGGTTGAGTCCCGAGAATGAGGCTCAACCCTAAGAGACGACGATAACAACATCAATGCCTTCGAAGATTCTGTTTATCAATAACCCATGCCTTTCTTCAGATCCAATTGGGTTTGCGCATCTGCTGGGAGGAATAATGTCGTTTTTGTCTTGATGATTTTAGGTGGCACGGTGCCATCTTTTTTATATTTTTCCAACGCATCAAACGCCGGGCCAGCCATATTAGGTGTTAACTCAACATTAGCATTGGCTTCACCTGCCAGCATCGCTTTATAGATATCTGGCACGCCGTCTATAGAGCCGGTAAGAATATCCTTACCCGGTTTCAATCCAGCTTCTTTTATCGCCTGAATGGCACCAATAACCATATCGTCATTATGCGCAAAGACCATGCAAATATTTTTACCGTTGTTTTCTGCTTTTATGAAACTTTCCATAACTTCTTTACCCTTGCTACGAGTAAAGTCGCCGGATTGTGAGCGAATGATTTTGATGTTCGGCGCTTTAGCGATGGCCTCAGCAAAACCTTTCTTACGATCAATTGCCACGCTGGCCCCGACTGTGCCTTGTAATTCCACCACATTACAAGGTTTTTTACCCACAGTTTTAACCAGCCAATCACCAATCAATTGACCTTCGTAAACGTTATCCGCAGTCACCACCGTTAAGTAGAGGGAGTTATCTCTTACCTTGATAGCCCGATCCAGTAAAAATACGGGTATCTTGGCGCTTTTGGCTTCTTCCAGTACGGGTTCCCAGCCGGTTTGTACCACTGGTGCGATAAATATTGCATCGACACCTTGGGCAATGAATGAACGAACCGCTTTAATCTGATTTTCCTGTTTTTGTTGTCCGTCGGCAATTTTTAACGTAATTCCGCGCTTCTGTGCTTCCGTTTTTGCCACAGAGGTCTCTGCCGCGCGCCAGCCAGACTCAGAACCAACCTGAGAAAAACCGACGGTTAACGACTCGGCAAAAGCCACGGAAGACATGGCGACAGAAATAGCTGACACTAAAAGTAAACGCTTCCACATAGTCATTATCCTCTTATCTTCATAAAGTGTGCTGATATTCATCTACGCTAGAGATAACAAAACTAAACAAAAATAGGTTTTTTTATATCGGGTTTCATCACACTTTTGAGAAATGGGTGTCTAAGTATTTTATGAAATCTTTATTTAAATCCGTGACTTATGGATATATTTCTTGCGTGTTAATTTTTGGATATATAATAATAAGTTCTTTAATAATAAGTAATTAACGGATTGAAAATAGAACGGCAACATAATTGGAATGGAAATAACCATGTATGAATCTGCTATTATTTTGCCGAAAAAAATGACTATTTTCACCTATGTATATCAACCGATAGGGCTACCCGTAAAGTTGTTTTATATGATTTTCGATAAATGACCATAGTCGAATTGATTTTTTTATATGGATAATTT
>NZ_JAYGJO010000041.1:0-26313 GCF_035013185.1 Acerihabitans sp. TG2 | reverse complement strand
TTACGCTTTCCTCTTTCAGTGTCAAGCCCGTTCGGCCTGCCTTCCTGACTCGTTTCCTGACGCTGCGATGTTGCTCACAGTCCCGGTCGATGGAGGCGCATTATAGGGATTTAGAACCAAGCCGCAACAGGTATTTTGCCTAAATCAAACTGTTTGCTGCATTCCACAGCAAAAGCCGGGGTTATACCTGTTTTTGCACAAACTTATCCACAGATAATCAGGTCAGGCAAAATTTGGCGAGCATCGCGCAATCGTTTTCGCTACAATTCACGCAAATTTTAGCTGCTCAGGTATTTCATGAACTGACGTCCGGTTTTGCTAAACCAGCCTCTTTTCGTGCCAAATTTATACCTTAACGCTTTCAGGTCGCCGGAAAAGGGCAATCGAGTGTACCCAATAGCTTTCGACACTGGCCAACACACCTGCAGCCTGGAAGACCTCGGGTATATTAAAACTATCCAATCAAGGGATATATTCGCCATGCAACAACCACGTCCTGTCCGCCGCGCCCTGCTCAGTGTTTCTGACAAAGCCGGTATTGTAGAATTCGCTCAGTCTTTATCACAACGCGGCGTTGAGCTGCTATCAACCGGGGGTACCGCACGGCTGTTAGCCGAAGCGGGACTGCCTGTGACTGAGGTTTCCGATTACACCGGTTTCCCCGAAATGATGGATGGACGGGTGAAGACCCTGCATCCCAAGGTGCATGGCGGTATTCTGGGACGCCGTGGCCAAGACGATGAAATAATGCATCAGCATGGAATCAAACCTATCGACATGGTGGTGGTCAATCTTTATCCGTTTGCCCGCACCGTCGCCAGTGAAAACTGTACGCGTGAAGAGGCCATTGAGAACATCGATATCGGCGGACCTACCATGGTGCGTTCCGCCGCCAAGAACCATAAAGATGTCGCGATTGTGGTAAACAGTACTGACTATCAGCGGGTGCTTGACGAGATGGATCGCAACAGCGGCTCGTTGACGTTGGAGACCCGCTTCGACCTGGCTATCAGCGCGTTCGAGCATACCGCAGCCTATGACAGCATGATTGCCAACTATTTCGGCAGCCAGGTACCGGCATATCACGGCGACAGCACCGAGCCGGCGGGCCGGTTCCCGCGCACGCTGAATCTGAATTTCATTAAAAAGCAGGATATGCGTTACGGTGAGAACAGCCATCAGTTGGCGGCATTCTATATAGAGGAAACCCTTAACGAGGCCTCGGTCGCCACCGCACGTCAATTGCAGGGCAAAGCGTTGTCCTACAACAATATTGCTGATACTGATGCCGCGTTGGAGTGCGTCAAGGAATTTGCTGAACCCGCTTGCGTGATTGTCAAACATGCCAACCCATGCGGTGTTGCTACCGGCGACACGCTGCTTGAGGCCTACGAACGTGCCTATAAAACCGATCCTACATCGGCCTTCGGCGGCATCATTGCCTTCAACCGGCCCTTAGACGCCGCCACCGCTAAAGCGATTATCAGCCGCCAGTTTGTGGAAGTGATTATCGCGCCGTCCGTTTCCGACGATGCTCTGGCCACACTGGCCGCCAAACAGAACGTTCGTGTACTGTGCAGCGGCGTCTGGCAGTCCCGCGTGCCTAGCCTGGACTTCAAACGAGTAAACGGTGGGCTGTTGGTGCAAGAACGGGATCTCGGCATGGTAGGTGAAGGGGATCTGCGCATCGTTACCACGCGTCAGCCTAGCGCGAGCGAGTTACGCGATGCACTGTTTTGCTGGAAGGTGGCTAAGTTCGTCAAATCGAATGCTATCGTTTATGCCCGTGACAATATGACCATTGGTATCGGTGCTGGGCAGATGAGCCGGGTTTATTCGGCTAAAATAGCCGGGATTAAAGCGGCAGATGAAGGATTGGAGGTCCGCGGGTCGGCCATGGCTTCTGATGCGTTTTTCCCCTTCCGTGACGGCATTGACGCGGCAGCAGCGGTAGGGATCAGTTGCGTTATTCAACCCGGCGGCTCCATTCGCGACGATGAAGTTATCGCCGCAGCCAATGAGCATGGTATTGCAATGATATTCACCGACATGCGCCATTTCCGCCATTAAACCCAGGAGCCTTGTATGAACATATTGATTATCGGTAACGGCGGTCGTGAGCATGCCCTGGCCTGGAAGGCCGCCCAATCTCCATTGGCGGAGCAGGTTTACGTTGCACCCGGCAATGCCGGCACAGCACTTGAAGCTCGGCTTAAAAATGTCGCCATCGGCGCTACCGATATCCCGGCGTTAGTGGCTTTTGCCCAAAGCCATGCTATTGACCTGACGATCGTCGGGCCAGAGGCACCATTGGTACTGGGCATTGTGGACGCTTTCCGCTTAGCAGGTCTGCGGGTTTTCGGCCCGTCCAAGGCTGCGGCTCAGTTGGAAGGGTCTAAGGCTTTTACCAAGGATTTCCTGGCGCGCCATCATATCCCCAGCGCGGAATACGGTAACTTTACCGACATCGAACCGGCACTAGCCTATGTGCGTCATAAAGGTGCACCGATCGTGATTAAAGCGGACGGGCTGGCGGCCGGCAAAGGAGTAATCGTCGCTATGACGCTGGCGGAGGCGGAGACCGCCATTGAGGATATGCTGGCCGGAAATGCTTTCGGCGATGCGGGACACCGTATTGTGGTAGAAGAATTTTTGGCAGGCGAAGAAGCCAGTTTTATCGTGATGGTTGACGGTGAACACGTGTTGCCTATGGCCACCAGCCAAGATCACAAACGCGTTGGCGATGCTGATACCGGCCCCAATACCGGGGGGATGGGTGCATACTCTCCCGCGCCGGTGGTCACCGATGACATTCATCAGCGCATTATGGAACAGGTTATTTGGCCGACCGTGCGGGGCATGGCATCCGAAGGCAATACTTATACGGGTTTTTTGTATGCCGGACTCATGATTGATCCCCAAGGGCAGCCAAAAGTGATCGAATTTAATTGTCGCTTCGGCGACCCTGAAACCCAGCCGATAATGCTGCGCATGCAATCAGATTTGGTTGCACTGTGTCTGGCAGCGACCGAAGGTCAACTCGATCGCGAACATTCAATCTGGGACGAGCGGCCTGCGCTGGGCGTAGTCTTGGCTGCGGGCGGTTACCCGGATGATTATCGTACGGGAGATGTCATACATGGCCTACCCGAAAGCGAAGTAGAGGGAGAGAAAGTCTTCCATGCCGGCACAGCGCTTGAAGATGGAAAGGTGGTGACGCAAGGTGGACGAGTGCTGTGTGTTACCGCGTTAGGACAAACGGTGGCGGATGCCCAAGCCAGAGCCTATCGGGCTGCACAGTCCATTGGTTGGCGCGACAGTTTCTGCCGATCGGATATTGGCTATCGAGCCATCGATCGAGAAAACCAACGTTAATCCGGGGGAAGCGTCAGGTTGTACCGCTACATTCCCTGTTTTTTTGGTTGCCAATGGCAGAAGTTTTCATTGGCAACCAATAATAATTGGACCCCTTCCGGTGCCTCCAGCCAGGCCACACCGAGCTGGCCGGTTGAATGTTTCGCCCGCGCTGCAAGCCATGCTCGCGCGCGCCGGTCGAAATCAGGCGCAACCACATTGCCTTGGCAGGTAGTCAGTACACCGTGCTGCCACTGTCCCTGGATTAAGATAACCTTACCGGCCCGCAGGGTTTGGCTGGTATCCAGAATGCGTTTCGCCTCAAACTGATAAAGCGCCAACGCGTCCGTGGTGAGACTTTCCCGCTGGTCAGTTCGCAGACGCTGCATAAAGCTGGTATTACCCTGTGCGTCAAAACGAATTTGCACGGTTTGTGGATGAACACCACTTTGTGTCTGGTTAATCTGACGCACGTCGTCCTCAAGGAATTCGTAACGGGTGACAACCGTGTTATCGCCCTTATACGGGCTAAAGACGCTGATAATAGTGGTGGCTTGGCGCGCCTGGTCGTCTTTACGCCATAATCGGACTGCTCCGCGATCGGCAATATAACCGCTAGCGGTAAATGAGGGAGGTGCCTTGGTGTGTGAACTGCATGCCGCCAGCATTACTGCCGTTAACATGAGCAAACCGTAGCGGCACGTTGACAAAAGGGGCATAAAAGCCCCTATAGTTATTTTTTTCACCAACACACTGTATTACTTAACAGCGTCTTTCAATGCCTTGCCAGAAACAAATGCCGGCACATTGGCCGCTGCAATTTTGATTTCTTTACCGGTTTGGGGATTACGACCGGTGCGTTCGTTACGATGATTGATTTTGAAAGTGCCGAAACCAACTAATTGCACTGCATCACCCTCTTTAAGAGACTCGGTAATTGCCGCTAAAGTGGATTCCAGAGCCGACTTCGCCTGCGCTTTCGAAAGGTCGGCTTTGTCAGCAATTACATCAATCAGTTGAGTCTTGTTCATATGTTATCCTTACAGTGTGTTTATCGCTTGCTAAGCATCGGGTACGACGGAGATGCCGGCATAGGCTTTCTCCTGCAAACACGCACCGATAGCCACTTTTTTTATGCCCCCCCAAATGTAGTCCAGACGGGGTGCAGATGTGAAGTAGTAAGACATGGCAAAACAGGTCTTAAATCACGTTTTACTGCCTTATTGCTGTAAATTTATCCCAATATTGCTAATTCCGGCTTCACGCAAGTCCGCGCGTAGACCTTTTATCAAATCTATGTCGCGTTTTTCACAGGCGGCCAACAGGCGGAAAATTTCCCATTGGACATCCCATTCTTGCTCAATGGAAGGCAGTGCATTTAGCTCTTCTTCCGTCATTTCCCGCTCCGCCTCGGTCATTTCCAACATGGCGACGGTACGAATGGATGTCTCGCTAACGGTGATAACATGCTCGAGCGTTTCACCGCTGAGGTGTGAGTGCAAGAGTTCACTCAACGCGACACAGGCATCAATTGCAGGGTATACGCCGTAAAAATCGTAATCATCTGCAGCGGGAATGCATTCTTCCAGCTTTTCCAATTGTAAATCGAAATTGACCTTAGCATCTTTAACAATCTGTGTCTCCCAGACCAGATCGAGAATCCGACGATAGATTGCCGGGTCGCCAAAGCCAGTCTGCAAACAAAACAGCTGATAATTTGGATACATACGCTCGCACAGCGAAGCCATAAAAACGACATGCTGCCAAGGTTCCTGCTTTTCCAGCCGTAAATGTATCGGGTTACGTAACATCGCGCTATCTCAATTACTCCTAAACTGCGTCGCAGTGTACCTGAATTTAGTCAGTTCCCCTACCGGAGGGTAAAAAGTCCGCCTCATTGTGACCTCGCTGCCAGCGCTGAAACGCCGCACGATTAGACGCGACCGCATCCGCCCAGCGAGTCGGTTCAGGCAAACGGTACCCTCGCATACACTGCTGAACCCAATACAGTGCGCTGTTAGCGCTTATCCGATGTCCGGTGGAGACAAACAGGGGATTACAGCGAATTTTGCTGCGCCACACCCAGGCAAGCTGTTCGTCTTTATCCATTAGCGGCGCTTTGGCGCCAACGGTATCACTTAGCGGTTCAACGCGACCGCATAGCCGTTTTTTCGCCACGCCGATGGTCGGCAGGTCAATCAGCCAGCCGAAATGACTGGCGACACCCAGGCGGCGGGGATGGGAAATGCCGTGGCCGTCGACCAACACCAGATCCGGTTGTTGGGTCAATTGCGCCCACGCCGCCAACAACGCTGGATATTCTCGGAACGAAAGGAATCCGGGGATATAGGGCATGGAGGTTTGCACCCGCGCAATCCGATATTCAAGCAGATCCAGCGTGGGGAAGCGCAGTAGGACGATAGCGGCCCGGGTGACGTCTCCGCCTTGCTCAAAGCCGACATCGGCGCCGGCAATGATTGCCGGGGAGCTGAAATCATAGGCGTCATGACGGATAATCTTCCCGGCGGTAGCGATTTGTTCCGCACGCAGTTTGGCCATGTCCATCATCCCGGCCTCCTAACGATGGTAGGCGCGCGACAAACGATGTACCGCATCAACAAAAACACCCGCATGTTCAGGCGGCACATCCTGATGAATACCGTGTCCCAAATTGCAAACATGGCCATTCCCCGGGCCAAACCCATCCAGTATTGCCGCCACTTCCTGCTCAATACGCTCTGGGGCCGCATACAATACCGAGGGGTCCATATTTCCCTGCAGTGCCACTTTATCACCGACGCGTTCACGCGCCTTATGGATGTCGGTGCTCCAGTCCAGTCCTAAAGCGTCGCAGCCACTCTGCGCCAGGTCTTCCAACCACTGGCCGCCACCCTTGGTAAATAAGGTAATGGGTACCCGGCGCCCCTCATTTTCCCGCTGCAGACCACCAATGATATTTTGCATATAATCGAGGGAGAATTCACGATAGGCACTGCCGGTCAAGACACCGCCCCAGGTATCAAAAATCATTACCGCCTGTGCGCCAGCGCGAATTTGCCCATTAAGATAGAGCGTGACGCTTTTGGCTAATTTATCAAGCAGCAGATGCAGCGTATCTGGATCGGTGTACATAAGCTGTTTAATTTTAGTGAAAACTTTAGTGCTGCCACCTTCCACCATATACGTCGCCAACGTCCAGGGGCTACCGGAAAAACCAATCAACGGCACCTCACCGCGCAGATTTTGCCGAATGGTCCGCACTGCATTCATCACATAACCCAGCTCCTGTTCCGGATCCGGTATTGGCAATTTGAGCACATCGGCTTTACTGATGATGGGGCGGGAAAACCGGGGTCCTTCTCCTTGCTCAAAGTACAATCCCAATCCCATGGCGTCGGGGATTGTCAGGATATCTGAAAAAAGGATCGCAGCATCAAGGGCATAGCGCCGCAGTGGTTGTAACGTGACTTCACAGGCCAACTCGGCGTTTTTGCATAACGTCATAAAATCCCCCGCCTGGGCACGGACCTCTTTATATTCTGGCAGGTAACGCCCGGCCTGTCGCATCATCCATACGGGGGTCATATCAACCGGTTGACGCATCAGAGCGCGCAGGTAACGATCGTTCTTCAACTCTTTCATGCTAGTTTCCCCCGGTGGTCATTAATCATTGCTATACCCATCAGACTTCACGTTGCCGATGCGTTGGCTTTCGTGCAACACGAATGCGTTAGGATATCGCATATGGGTCGTCATTTTCCCGATCGGCGCGACAACGTGCGACGGTATCTTCAATCAAACGTCGTGCCACGGTGCCCGGTGGCGGCAATAACGGCAGTGCATCATAACGGAACCAGCCGGCGTCGAGAATTTCATTGTGATCGGGCTGAATATCGCCTTCGGCGTACTCCGCAATAAAGGCCATCATCAATGAGTGCGGAAAGGGCCAGGGTTGGGACGTAACATAACGAACATTTTTTACTTTTATGCAGGTCTCTTCCATTACTTCACGGGCTACGGTCTGTTCAAGGGTCTCGCCCACTTCAACAAAGCCGGCGAGTACAGTATAGATACCACCGCGATGGCGGGTATGTTGCGCCAACAAAATGTCATCACCGCGCCGGATCGCCACGATGATGCAAGGTGCAATCTGAGGATAATAACGCTCATGGCAGTGATCACATAAACAGGCCCACTCGGTTTTACTGCTGCGCGTGATGCCGCCACAGTAACCACAGAAATGGTGGGCACGGTAGAATTCCGCCAACTGAATACCTTTTCCCACCAGTTGGAACAGACCTGCGTCTCTATCAATGATTTGTCGTACCGACCCCATCTCCCGTGCCATGGCATGACGCACCAGCCAGACAGGCTCGCCCTCCCATTCGCCGATTAAGGCTGCCGGCAGACCCTGCAAAGACCAAGACGACGCATTGCCAAAAGGCAGTTCACCCCCAGGTAACCACAATTTCCCTGCTTGGCTGACGACCCACCAGCCGTTTTCGTTTCCCTTGAGCTGTTGTTCCATTTTAGTTGCACTACCCCTTATTCACTGGCAATCTAGAATTTAGCTTTAATTGATCAGTAACGCGGCGTTACTTTCATAACAACGGAGTCAATCATGCTAAACCAGCTGGACATTCTGGCTCAACGCGTTGGCGGCAGTAATGAACTTATCGATCAGTGGATACTCGACCGTAGAGGATTACTGGTAGCGTATTATCATCTGATCGGCCTCAAGCCTAATAAAGAAAAGCATACCCTACTGAATGAAGCTGCACTGGATGACTTTTGCCATAAACTGGTGGATTATCTATCCGCAGGCCATTTTCATATTTACGATCGCATCGTACAAAACGCTGACGATAACAGTGATACAAAACGCGTCATCAGCACCCAGCTCTATCCGGCGCTACAGGCAAACACCATGTTGATTATGGCATTTTATGATAGCCAGTTGGAAACGGCTATTGATCATGATAATTACCTGGAGTTTCAGACGGCGCTTTCCGGAGTAGGTGAGGCATTGGCCAACCGCTTTGCGCTAGAAGATAAACTGATCCAACAGGCGCTGGAGTACAAAGCGGAATATTTAGCCGGCATGTCGGCGGCAAACGATGCCAAACCATCGCGCACTGCGTGATAGAACGTCAGCCACGTTGGTTGAATTGCAGTAGAATGAGTGTTGTAACCGGTGATATTTAAGCCGGGATACCCTAAAGATTTCGAGTTGCAGGCAGGCGGCTAGCAAATGAACCCCGATGAGCTTACTCAGGTAAGTGATTCGGGTGAATGCGCGCTGCCAACGCACCTGCAGCTTGAAAGATGACGGGTAATACCCTAAAGATTTCGAGTTGCAGGCAGGCGGCTAGCAAATGAACCCCGATGAGCTTACTCCGGTAAGTGATTCGGGTGAATGCGCGCTGCCAACGCACCTGCAGCTTGAAAGATGACGGGTATGTTTATCTTGTCGGAGTGCCTAGCGCGTAAATTACGCCAGGCTGAGACCGTTAATTCGGGATCCGCGGAACCTGATCGGGTTAATACCTGCGAAGGGAACAAGAGTAATCCACTGCCGGTGGTCCACTGTATTTCGGTCGGTTTACCTGCATATTTTTATTACTCCCGTAGCGCTCCAGACAAGCAATTTTCCCTTATATTGATTGAAAGGAATTGCTATGTCTTCATCTAATACCCCTCCATCACGCCGCGAACAGCGTGCATTAGCCCTGGATTTTATCAATCGTCTGCAAGGCGAGGTTTTCCCCAATTCACGCCGTATCTACCTGCAGGGCTCCCGCACCGATATCCAGGTGCCGATGCGTGAAATTCAGCTTAGTCCCAGCCTTATCGGCGCACACCACGCTACCCAACGTTACGAAGAAAATGAGGCGATACCGGTATACGATACTGCCGGCCCTTATGGTGATCCCGAAGTGGACATTGATGTGCGTGTTGGGCTACGCCGCCTGCGTTCCCAATGGATAGAACAACGACAAGACAGTGAAATACTGGGTGGTTTAAGTTCGCGTTACAGCGGGGAACGTCGCGCGGACGACGGGCTGGACGAAGTCCGCTTCACGCCCAATCATACCCCGCGGCGTGCTAAGCCGGGTCGCTGCGTGACACAAATGCATTACGCTCGTGCTGGTATCATCACGCCTGAAATGGAATTTATTGCTTTGCGGGAAAATATGGGCCGCGAGCGAATTCGTGGCGACGTATTGTTGCAACAACATGCTGGTCAACGTTTTGGCGCCCATTTACCGGATAATATCACGCCGGAATTTGTCCGGCGGGAAGTGGCCGAGGGACGAGCCATCATTCCGGCCAATATTAATCATCCCGAATCGGAACCGATGATCATCGGCCGTAACTTCCTGGTCAAGGTTAACGCCAATATTGGCAACTCGGCGGTGAGTTCATCCATCGAGGAGGAGGTGGAGAAATTGGTGTGGTCGACGCGCTGGGGCGCGGATACCGTGATGGACCTTTCCACCGGCCGTTATATCCATGAGACCCGCGAGTGGATCCTGCGCAACAGTCCGGTGCCGATTGGCACAGTGCCAATCTATCAGGCGCTGGAAAAGGTCAACGGTGTCGCGGAAAACCTGGATTGGGAATGCTTTCGCGACACCCTGCTCGAACAAGCAGAACAGGGAGTGGATTATTTTACCATCCACGCTGGCGTGCTGCTGCGCTACGTCCCTATGACTGCCAAGCGCCTAACCGGTATCGTATCGCGCGGGGGGTCGATAATGGCGAAATGGTGTTTATCTCACCATCAGGAGAGCTTCCTGTATGAACACTTTCGGGATATCTGTGAAATTTGCGCAGCCTATGACGTAGCGTTATCACTGGGTGATGGCTTGCGTCCCGGTTCCATACAGGACGCCAACGACGAAGCGCAGTTTGCCGAGCTTTACACGCTGGGCGAACTGACCAAAATCGCCTGGGAGTATGACGTGCAGGTGATGATTGAAGGCCCCGGCCATGTCCCTATGCACATGATCCGCCGCAATATGACCGAGCAGCTTGAACATTGCCACGAAGCGCCTTTTTATACCTTAGGGCCACTAACCACCGACATTGCACCGGGATATGATCACTTTACCTCAGGCATTGGTGCCGCGCTGATTGGCTGGTTCGGCTGTGCCATGCTGTGTTATGTCACGCCCAAGGAACATTTGGGTTTGCCCAATAAAGAGGATGTGAAACAGGGACTGATTACTTATAAAATTGCGGCCCACGCGGCGGACCTGGCAAAAGGACATCCTGGCGCGCAGATCCGCGACAACGCCATGTCCAAAGCCCGTTTTGAGTTCCGCTGGGAAGACCAATTCAACCTGGCGCTGGATCCTGCCACCGCCCGCGCCTATCACGATGAGACGTTGCCGCAGGAATCGGGCAAAGTGGCCCACTTCTGCTCCATGTGTGGGCCAAAATTTTGCTCGATGAAAATTTCTCAGGAAGTACGAGATTATGCCGCCGCCCAAGCTATCGCCGTGCGCCAAAGTGGCATGGAAAGCATGTCGTCGACATTCCGAGCCAAGGGCGGTGAGCTGTATCTCTCGCCTGATGATTTGGGGAGCGCCAAATGATCGTGAGCAACACCCCTTTTGCGCCCACAGTGTCCAAGCTGGGGCTGTATCCGGTGGTGGATTCCGTCGCGTGGATTGTTCGTTTACTCGACGCCGGTGTACACACTTTACAGTTGCGCATTAAAGATCAACCAGAGGATGTGGTAATACCGGAAATTGAAGCCGCCATCCTATTAGGCCAGCGCTATCAGGCGCGGGTTTTTATTAACGATTACTGGCGGCTGGCGATCCAATATGGCGCTTATGGCGTTCATTTGGGTCAAGAAGATCTGGATACAGCAGATCTGGCGGCCATTCAGCGTGCCGGTTTGCGGCTGGGTTTGTCTACTCACGACGATGAGGAACTGGCGCGGGCATTATCATTCAACCCCTCTTATATCGCGCTGGGTCATATCTTCCCAACCCAAACCAAAATTATGCCGTCTCAGCCACAAGGTCTCGCCGATCTCCAGCGCATGGTGACCAAACTGACGGATGTGCCCACGGTGGCCATCGGCGGTATTGGCATCGATAAGGTCGATGACGTTTTGGCAACCGGCGTTGGCAGCATCGCGGTCGTCAGCGCCATTACCAAGGCAGCTGATTGGCGGCAAGCTACTGCCATTCTATTGCATAAAATTGAGGGCCAGGAGGTCTCGGCCTGATGAAGATTAATGTCAATGACCACACCGTTGAACTCGATGCCCCCCTCACGCTGGCGGCCTTAGTGGCGCAATGGACATATTCATCGGCGGGCACCGCCCTGGCCATCAATCACATCATTATTCCTCGTGATCAATGGCCCCAGCATTGGGTCAACGAAGGCGACGATATCCTACTGTTCCAGGCCATAGCCGGAGGCTGACCATGCTAAAAATTGCAGATACCCCGTTCACATCCCGGCTGTTCACCGGCACCGGAAAATTTGCCACCCCTGACGTCATGCTAGCAGCGATTACGGCCTCTGGCAGCCAATTGGTCACACTCGCAATGCGCCGAGTAGACTTACGCGACGGGAATGATGCCATCCTTCCCGCATTGATTCAGGCTGGTGTCAAACTGCTACCCAATACTTCCGGCGCCAAAACGGCCGAAGAGGCGATATTTGCCGCTCGACTGGCGCGCGAAGCCTTGGGCACCCGGTGGATAAAATTAGAAATCCATCCTGATATGCGTTATTTGCTGCCCGACCCCATAGAGACACTCAAAGCAGCGGAGTTACTGGTGCGTGAGGGGTTTATCGTTTTGCCTTACTGTGGTGCCGATCCGGTACTGTGCCGCCGTCTGGAGGAAGCCGGCTGTGCTGCTGTGATGCCGCTGGGCGCACCTATCGGTTCCAACCAGGGTTTGGTCACTCGCGACTTTTTGCGCATGATTATTGAACAGGCCAGTGTCCCGGTAGTGGTAGATGCCGGCATTGGCGCACCCAGCCATGCGTTGGAAGCGCTGGAGTTGGGCGCCGATGCCGTGCTGGTCAATACCGCCATCGCCGTGGCGCACGATCCGGTGGCAATGGCCAGGGCCTTCAAATTGGCGCTGGACGCCGGTGAACTCGCCCGCCAGGCCGGTCTTGCCCCATCGAGACAGGACGCCAGCGCCACCAGCCCTTTAACCGGTTTTTTAACCCAAACTGCAGGAGCCTTCTGATGAGCAGTTTTGAAACGCACTGGCGTCAAATAGACTGGGACGATATCGGGCTTAGCATCAACACCACTACCGCACGCGATGTGGAGCAGGCGCTCAGCACCGAACGGTTAACCTTGCGGGATTTTATGGCGCTGCTATCACCGGCGGCACTGCCCTATATTGAACCGATGGCGCAACGAGCGCAGCGGGTAACCCGTAGACGTTTTGGCAATGTAGTCAATTTTTATCTACCGCTCTACCTGTCTAATCTCTGCGCTAATGATTGTACCTACTGCGGATTTTCCATGGGCAACCCGATAAAACGCAACACACTTAATGAGCAGGAGATCATAAAGGAGTGCGAGGCGATCAAAACCATGGGATTCGACAACCTGCTGCTGGTTACCGGCGAGCATAAAGCCAAAGTGGGCATGGATTACTTTCGCCGCCATATCCCATTGATTCGCCAATACTTCAGCTCATTGATGATGGAAGTTCAGCCGCTATCGCAGGCGGATTATGCTGAACTGAAAACCCTCGGTGTAGATGGCGTGATGGTTTATCAGGAGACCTACCACCAACCAACGTATCAACGCCACCATTTACGTGGCCAAAAGATGGACTTTTCATGGCGGCTGGAGACCCCCGATCGGCTGGCCCGCGCCGGTATCGATAAAATAGGGCTCGGTGCACTGATCGGCTTATCGGACAACTGGCGTACTGATTGTTATATGGTGGCCGAACATTTGCAATATCTACAACACACCTACTGGCAAAGTCGCTATTCCCTATCGTTTCCCCGTCTGCGGCCTTGCGCCGGGGGAATTACCCCCGCGTCGCTAATGAACGAGTCACAACTGTTGCAGGTCATGTGTGCTTTTCGGTTACTCGCACCAGAGGTGGAGCTGTCTTTGTCCACCCGTGAATCGCCCTATTTTCGCGATCATGCGGTGCCGATTATGGTCAACAGCGTCAGTGCGGGATCAAAAACCCAGCCGGGTGGATATGCCCGTAGTCGACCAGAGCTAGAGCAATTCGAACCCCATGACCACCGCTCACCGCAGGAGGTGGCACAAGTATTAATACAGGCCGGGCTGCAACCGGTATGGAAGGATTGGGATAAATTCCTCGGCAGGACGCCAACGACCAACACAGCGTTGACCCGATAATTACGCATTGCCGACCCATCAGCAAAAAAAAACCGCTCCAAAAGGAGCGGTTTAACGTTAGGCAAGGTGACAATAACGATTACTTATTGTTATTACCGCCCAAACCCGCGTTCAGCAGTTCCGCCATGTTGGCAGAGGCTTCGTCGGCGGTCACATTAGGCACCACCGGCACTTCACCCAAGGCACGGCGACGGGCCCGATCCTGATGGTAAGCGTAACCGGTCCCGGCAGGGATCAGTCGGCCTACAATCACGTTTTCTTTCAGACCGCGCAGTTCATCACGTTTCCCGGCCACGGCGGCTTCGGTAAGCACACGCGTGGTTTCCTGGAACGAGGCCGCGGAAATAAAGGACTCGGTGGCCAACGACGCTTTGGTGATACCCAGCAGATCGCGGCTGAAGGTCATTTCAATCTTGCCGTCCGCGTCTAACTGACGGTTGGCAATCTTGACACGAGAGTATTCAGCCTGCTCGCCTTCCAGGAAGTCGGTACCAGGAGCACTGACGATGGTGGCTTTACGCAGCATCTGACGAACGATAACTTCGATATGTTTATCGTTGATCTTCACGCCTTGCAGACGGTAAACGTCCTGAACTTCGTTGACGATATAACGAGTCACGGCATGTACGCCACGCAGACGCAAAATGTCATGCGGCGATTCCGGTCCATCGGAGATCACATCACCACGTTCAACACGTTCGCCTTCGAAGACGTTAAGCTGACGCCATTTCGGAATCATCTCTTCGTAAGCATCGCTGCCATCAATCGGGGAGATGACCAAACGACGCTTGCCTTTGGTTTCCTTACCGAAGGAAACGATACCGCTGACTTCCGCCAGGATAGCCGGTTCTTTCGGACGACGCGCTTCGAACAAGTCAGCAACGCGCGGCAAACCACCGGTGATATCCTTGGTACCGCTTGATTCCTGCGGCAAACGCGCCAAGGTATCACCGCAGCTGATTTGCAAACCATCTTCCAACTGGACAATGGTTTTACCCGGCAGGAAGTACTGAGCAGGCATATCCGTGCCTGGGATCAGAACGTCATGACCATTGGCATCGACGATTTTAAGCGCCGGACGCAAATCTTTACCACCAGCGGTACGTTCAGCCGTATCCAATACCACGATGGAGGACAGACCGGTTAATTCATCAGTCTGACGGGTAATGGTTTGTCCGTCGATCATATCAGTGAAACGCATGAAACCGCTCACTTCAGTAATGACTGGCATGGTATGCGGATCCCAGTTAGCAACGGTCTCGCCGCCAACCACTTCCGAACCATCACCTTTGCCCATTACCGCACCGTAAGGCACTTTGTAGCTTTCTTTGATACGACCGAATTCGTCGATCAGTTTCAACTCGGTGTTACGCGAGGTGATGACCAGTTTACCGGCGCCATTAATAACGAACTTGGCGTTATTTAACCGCACGGTACCCTTGTTTTTCACCTGAATACTGGACTCAGCGGCGTTACGCGACGCGGCACCACCGATATGGAACGTACGCATGGTCAGCTGAGTACCGGGTTCGCCGATGGACTGCGCAGCGATAACCCCGATAGCCTCACCTTTGTTAACCAGATGCCCACGAGCCAGATCGCGGCCGTAGCAGTTGGCGCACACACCAAAATCGGTATCGCAGGTTACGACTGAACGAACCTTGATGATATCCACGGAATTTTCTTCCAGGATGTCACACCATTGTTCATTAATCAGCGTATTACGTTCAATCAGGATGTCGGCAGTACCCGGCTTGATAACGTCTTCAGCCGTTACTCGGCCCAGTACGCGATCACGCAGCGGTTCTTTAACATCACCACCCTCGATAACCGGGGTCATGGTCACGCCAGCATGGGTACCACAGTCGTCCTCGGTCACCACCAGATCCTGCGCCACGTCAACCAGACGACGGGTCAGATAACCGGAGTTCGCGGTCTTCAACGCGGTATCCGCCAAACCTTTACGAGCACCATGAGTGGAGATGAAGTACTGGAGTACGTTCAACCCTTCACGGAAGTTGGCGGTGATCGGCGTTTCGATGATGGAACCATCCGGTTTCGCCATCAGGCCACGCATACCCGCCAACTGGCGAATCTGAGCAGCAGAACCACGAGCACCGGAGTCGGCCATCATAAAGATGCTGTTGAACGACACCTGGCGTTCTTCCACGCCGTCACGGTTAATCACCGATTCGGTGGACAGGTTATCCATCATCGCCTTGGCAACACGTTCGTTGGCCGCAGCCCAGATATCGATAACCTTATTGTAGCGTTCGCCGGCAGTCACCAAACCAGACTGGAACTGCTGCTGGATTTCGGCCACTTCCGCTTCGGCTTCGTCGATAATCCCCGCTTTTTTGGCCGGGATAACCATATCATCAATACCTACCGACGAGCCTGAACGAGCGGCGTAGGCAAAACCGGTATACATGATCTGGTCGGCAAAAATAACGGTGGGTTTCAGGCCCAGCACGCGGTAGCAGGTGTTAAGCATTTTGGAGATGGCTTTTTTACCCAATGCCTGGTTTACCAGAGCAAACGGCAGACCTTTCGGCACGATCATCCACAAAATGGCACGACCTACGGTCGTATCAACGATATGCGTATTTTCTACCCACTCGCCGTCTTCATTCTTGGCATGCTCGGTGATGCGCACTTTAACACGCGCATGCAGCTCGGCAATGCCACCACGATAGATGCGTTCCGCCTCTTTCGGGCCGGTCAGCACCATGCCTTCACCTTTACCGTTCACACGGTCGCGGGTCATGTAATACAGACCCAGCACCACGTCCTGAGACGGAACGATGATTGGCTCGCCATTAGCAGGAGACAGAATGTTGTTGGTGGACATCATCAACGCACGGGCTTCCAACTGGGCTTCCAGCGTCAGCGGTACGTGGACTGCCATCTGGTCACCATCGAAGTCGGCGTTGTACGCGGCGCAGACCAACGGGTGAAGCTGAATCGCTTTACCTTCAATCAGTACCGGTTCAAAAGCCTGGATCCCCAAACGGTGCAGTGTAGGCGCACGGTTCAGCAGTACCGGATGCTCGCGGATAACTTCATCCAGGATATCCCATACCACGGCTTCCTCACGCTCAACCATTTTTTTGGCTGCTTTGATGGTGGTCGCGAGGCCACGTAACTCCAGCTTGCCATAGATAAAGGGCTTAAACAGTTCCAGCGCCATTTTCTTTGGCAGGCCGCACTGATGCAGACGCAAGTATGGTCCTACGGTAATCACGGAACGACCGGAGTAGTCCACACGCTTACCGAGCAGGTTCTGACGAAAACGCCCCTGCTTACCTTTGATCATGTCAGCCAGTGATTTCAGCGGACGCTTGTTAGACCCCGTAATGGCCCGGCCGCGACGGCCGTTATCCAACAGCGCATCTACCGCTTCTTGCAGCATACGTTTTTCATTACGTACGATGATATCCGGCGCAGCCAGATCCAGCAGACGTTTCAAACGGTTGTTACGGTTGATCACGCGACGGTACAAATCGTTCAGGTCGGACGTTGCGAAACGGCCGCCATCCAGAGGGACCAACGGACGTAAATCCGGCGGCAGCACCGGAAGAACCGTCAGGATCATCCATTCCGGTTTATTACCGGACTGTACAAAGGCTTCCAGCAGTTTGATACGCTTGGTCAGCTTTTTGCGTTTGGTTTCCGAGTTGGTTTCATTGAGCTCTTCACGCAGGGTTTCACACTCCACTTCCAGATCCATGTTTTTCAACAAGGCCTGAATAGCTTCGGCGCCCATTTTAGCGTCAAACTCATCACCGAACTCTTCCAGTGCGTCCAGATACTGCTCTTCGGTCAGGATCTGACGACGCTCCAGATTGGTCATGCCGCCTTCAACCACCACATAGGATTCGAAGTACAGCACCCGTTCGATATCACGCAGCGGCATATCCAGCAGCAGCCCGATACGCGACGGCAATGACTTTAGGAACCAAATGTGTGCGGTTGGCGAAGCCAGCTCAATATGGCCCATGCGTTCACGACGCACTTTAGTTTGGGTGACTTCAACGCCGCATTTTTCGCAAATCACGCCGCGGTGTTTCAGACGCTTATACTTACCGCATAAGCATTCGTAATCTTTTACCGGCCCGAAAATACGCGCGCAGAAAAGCCCGTCACGTTCAGGTTTGAACGTACGGTAGTTAATGGTTTCCGGCTTCTTAACTTCACCGAACGACCAAGAACGAATCATATCTGGCGAGGCCAGGGCAATTTTGATCGCATCAAACTCTTCGGTCTTGGTTTGTGCTTTCAGAAACTTAAGCAAATCTTTCACGGATTGGCTCCTGTCGGAGTTAGACCTGTTAGGCGCCTGAAACGCTCAGGCGCCCTTATTACCGGTGCGAACGCGAGCGAATAATTACTCTTCTTCCAGCTCGATGTTGATGCCCAGAGAACGAATTTCCTTCAACAACACGTTGAACGATTCCGGCATCCCTGGTTCCATCGTATGATTGCCATCCACGATGTTTTTGTACATCTTGGTACGACCGTTCACATCATCCGACTTAACTGTCAGCATTTCCTGCAGGGTGTACGCTGCGCCATAGGCTTCCAGCGCCCACACTTCCATCTCACCAAAGCGCTGGCCGCCGAACTGCGCCTTACCACCCAGCGGTTGCTGAGTAACCAGACTATAGGAACCTGTGGAACGCGCATGCATCTTGTCATCCACCAAGTGGTTGAGTTTCAGCATGTACATATAACCCACAGTGACCTGGCGTTCAAACTGCTCGCCGGTACGACCATCAAACAAGGTAATCTGGCCAGAGGTAGGCAGACCGCCCAATTGCAGCAGTTCCTTGATCTCTTTTTCCTCGGCACCGTCAAACACCGGAGTGGCGATTGGCATACCTTTCTTGAGGTTTTCAGCCAAGCGGAACACTTCGTCATCCGTAAAGGTCGTAAGATCCACTTTCTGGCGAACACCATCACCAAGATCGTAGGCCTTCTGGATGAACTCACGCAGTTTGGCCACATCTTCGTGCCGTTTGAGCATAGCGTTAATCTTATCGCCAATGCCTTTGGCCGCCATGCCCAGGTGGGTTTCCAGGATCTGGCCGATGTTCATACGTGACGGTACGCCCAACGGGTTCAGTACGATATCAACCGGCACACCGTTTTCATCGTAAGGCATATCTTCGATCGGGTTGATCTTGGAGATAACACCCTTGTTACCATGACGACCCGCCATTTTATCGCCCGGCTGTATCTGACGTTTAACCGCCAAATAAACCTTAACGATCTTCAGCACACCCGGTGCTAAATCATCGCCCTGGGTGATCTTGCGACGTTTCGCTTCCAGTTTCTTCTCGAACACGGTCTTAAGTTCATCGTACTGTTCGGCCAGTTGTTCCAGTTCATTCTGCTTGTCTTCGTCGCTCAAGCCCAGTTCAAGCCATCTTTCGCGGGTCAGTTTAGACAGTTTCTCATCTTCGATGCCACCAGAAACCAGTACGTCATGGATACGGGCAAACAGGCCGGCTTCGAAAATCTGCAGCTCTTCGGTGAGGTCTTTCTTCACCTGCTTGAGTTGCATCTCTTCGATTTCCAGCGCGCGTTTGTCTTTTTCCACACCGTCGCGGGTAAAGACCTGCACATCGATAACCGTACCCGACACACCGTTAGGTACGCGCAACGACGAATCTTTCACGTCGGAGGCTTTTTCACCGAAGATGGCACGCAGCAGTTTCTCTTCCGGAGTCAGCTGAGTTTCGCCTTTCGGCGTCACTTTGCCCACCAGGATATCGCCACCGGTCACTTCCGCGCCGATATAGACAATGCCCGATTCATCCAATTTGGAGAGCGCAGCTTCACCCACATTCGGGATATCAGCAGTGATTTCCTCAGGCCCCAGCTTGGTATCTCGCGACACGCAGGCCAATTCCTGAATATGGATAGTGGTAAACCGATCTTCCTGTACTACACGTTCGGAAACTAAGATGGAATCTTCGAAGTTATAGCCGTTCCACGGCATGAACGCTACGCGCATGTTCTGACCCAGCGCCAGCTCACCCAAATCGGTGGACGGGCCATCAGCCAGTACATCGCCGCGTTCAATAGGTTCGCCCAAGGACACACAAGGTATCTGGCTGATACAGGTGTTCTGGTTGGAACGGGTATATTTGGTCAAGTTGTAAATATCGATACCCGCTTCGCCGGCAACCATTTCGTCGCGGTTAACGTTTATCACGATGCGCGATGCATCGACATACTGGATAGTACCGCCACGCTTGGCTACGGCGGTAACGCCGGAGTCAACGGCCACTGCACGCTCCATGCCGGTGCCGACCAGCGGCTTATCGGCACGCAGGGTAGGCACTGCCTGGCGTTGCATGTTCGCACCCATCAGGGCACGGTTGGCATCATCGTGTTCCAAGAAGGGAATCAACGACGCACCTACCGAGACGATCTGTTGGGTCGACACATCCATATAGTCCACTTGTTCACGGGTGAACAGGCTGGATTCGCCTTTGCTACGGCACGTAATCAAATCGTCGACGAAATGGCCTTCTTCATCAAGATTGGTATTGGCCTGCGCAATAACGAAGTTACCTTCTTCAATCGCGGACAGATAATGGATTTCATCGGTTACTACCATTTCACGCACCCGACGATATGGCGTTTCGAGGAAGCCATATTCATTGGTCTGCGCATAAACGGACAAGGAGTTGATCAGACCGATATTCGGTCCTTCCGGCGTTTCAATCGGACATACCCGACCATAATGGGTCGGATGCACGTCACGAACTTCAAAACCGGCGCGTTCACGCGTTAAACCACCTGGGCCCAATGCGGAAATACGACGCTTATGGGTGATTTCCGACAGCGGGTTGTTCTGGTCCATAAATTGTGACAGTTGGCTGGAACCAAAGAACTCCTTCACTGCGGCGGAAATAGGCTTGGCGTTGATCATATCCTGTGGCATCAGCGTATCAAGATCGCCCAGGGACAGACGCTCTTTGACCGCACGTTCCACACGTACCAGGCCGACACGGAATTGGTTTTCCGCCATTTCGCCCACGGAACGGATACGACGGTTGCCTAAGTGGTCGATATCATCGACCTCACCTTTACCGTTACGGATGTCGATCAGCTTCTTCATCACTTCAACGATGTCGAGCTTGCTCAGGATACCGGATCCTTCGATCTCTTCACGCAACAGCGATCGGTTGAACTTCATCCGGCCCACAGCGGACAGATCGTAACGATCTTCGGAGAAGAACAAATTTTCAAACAGATTTTCTGCCGCTTCACGGGTAGGTGGTTCGCCAGGACGCATCATGCGGTAGATTTCTACCAGCGCGCTCAGGCGATCGCTGGTCGGGTCGACGCGCAAGGTCTCGGACATGTACGAGCCATGATCCAAATCGTTGGTAAACAGCGTTTCAATACGCTTATGTCCCGCCTGGCTTAATTTAGCCAGCAGGTCCAACGTCAGCTCGGTATTGGCCGGACAGATAACTTCACCGGTGTTTTCATCGATGTAGTCTTTAACCACCACTTTACCGATGATGTATTCAACCGGAACCTGAATCTTATCAATACCGTCTTTTTCCAGCAGGCGGATATGGCGCGCAGTAATACGGCGGGCTTTTTCCACATACACGGTACCGTTTGATTCAATATCAAACGAAGCAGTTTCACCACGCAAACGCTCAGGAACCAATTCCATCTGCAGTTTGTTATCGTGAATTTCATAAACCACTTTGTCAAAGAACATATCGAGGATCTGTGCGGTACTGAAATTCAGTGCACGCAGAACAATGGTCGCGGGCAGTTTGCGACGACGGTCGATACGAACGAAAAGATTGTCTTTGGGATCGAACTCAAAATCCAACCAGGAACCACGGTAAGGGATGATGCGTGCGTTATACAGCACTTTACCAGACGAATGCGTCTTGCCCTTATCGCTGTCAAAGAATACGCCGGGACTACGATGCAACTGGGAAACGATAACACGTTCCGTCCCGTTGATAACGAAGGTCCCGTTGTCGGTCATGAGCGGAATTTCGCCCATGTAGACTTCCTGTTCCTTGATGTCTTTTACTGTGCCTTCAGGCGCTTCGCGCTCGTAGATCACCAAGCGCAGTTTAACGCGCAGCGGCGCGGAGAACGTCACCCCACGAATCTGGCACTCTTTGACATCAAATACAGGCTCGCCCAAACGGTAACTGACATACTGCAGTTCCGAGTTCCCGCTGTAACTCTGGATGGGGAATACAGAACGGAATGCAGCTTCTAGTCCGTACTGGCCTTCCGGATCTTGCTCGATAAACTTCTGAAACGAGTCAAGCTGTATAGAAAGGAGATATGGGATGTCCAGCACTTGGGGACGTTTCCCAAAATCCTTACGAATGCGTTTTTTTTCGGTATAGGAGTAAACCATAGGGTTCCTCAGCTCGCTGATCAGTGACCCACTCTGTCCGCCCAAGAAGGACAGGTCATGCAACACTATTTATACCCTTGGGTATGTATTGTTCGGAAAGAAAAAACCTTTCCGCAATACCTGTTTCTATCACGCTTAAACCATTTCATTGCACTTTGTTAAACCAGGGAGGTTTTACAGGAGATGCAGTATATTAAGTCGTCGATAGAGAAAGATATTGAGGATAATCAGTAGGCTAAATAGTGTAAAACCCTACTGATACCCTGTAGCGCAAAAAGGCTGGTGACCCAAAAGTCACCAGCCATCAGCCTAAAATCAGGCTGAAATCTGGGAGGTCTTACTTAACCTCAACAGAAGCGCCAGCTTCTTCCAGAGCTTTCTTCAGAGCTTCGGCGTCGTCTTTATTAACGCCTTCTTTCATGGTTGCCGGAGCAGATTCAACCAGATCCTTGGCTTCTTTCAGGCCCAGGCCGGTAGCGCTACGAACGGCTTTGATAACAGATACCTTGTTACCGCCGATAGCAGTCAGGACAACGTCGAACTCAGTTTTTTCTTCAACAACTTCAGCCGGACCGGCAGCAGCTGCAACAGCAGTAGCAGCGGAAACGCCGAATTTGGTTTCCATCATGGAGATCAGTTCAACGACGTCCATTACGGACATTTCTGCAACTGCGTCCAGAATTTGTTCTTTAGTGATAGACATAACGATTATTCCTAGAATTCAATAAAAGTGTATACGTTAGCAATAGCAACCGAAACAGCCGGCGATTATGCCGCTTCTTTCTGATCGCGCAATGCAGCCAGAGTACGAACCAATTTGCCCGCAGAGGCTTCTTTCATGGCCGACATCAGGCGTGAGATTGCCTCATCGTAAGTAGGCAGAGTCGCCAGGCGGTCCATACTTTCCGCCGAGATGAACTCACCTTCAAAGGCCGCTGCTTTAACCGTAAACTTGGCATTATCTTTGGCAAAAGCCTTGAACAGACGAGCAGCAGCGCCCGGATGTCCGTTAGAAAATGCAATCAGGGTCGGACCGACAAACGTGTCTTTCAGGCATTCAAAAGGAGTGCCCTCAACAACGCGACGCAATAACGTGTTGCGAACAACACGCATATAAACGTCTTCATCACGACCTGCTTTACGCAGTTCAGTCATTTTCGCTACTGTAACGCCACGAGAATCCGCAACGACAGCAGACAGCGCGCCTTTGGCCACTTCGCTGACTTCTGCAACAATCGCTTGTTTGTCTTGAAGATTTTTTGCCATTAGCTTTTGCTCCTGGATTTAGCCGGGGAAAACAAACCCGGCACTCACTGCCGTTCACCAAAATGGTGATAGGCCTATAAACACGGTGAGCAGAATCCAGCAAACGAAATATGCTATTAAGGTTCTGTCACCGTCTACGCAGGAAGATTAAGTGCGACTACACACACCTGCGGTCTTGGACGGAGGCTTGGATAAGGCCAAGCTCCAACCGAAAATCTTGTCGTTCTTGTTTAGCATCAGCAAAAATACAGCCAATAGCAAAACAACGGGCGTTAGATTCTAGACAAATCTTACGCCAGCGTAAAGGACATTATGCAACAATGGTCGCCAAACCGCTTTGATCGATAGACAGACCAGCACCCATGGTGGTGGAAAGGCTGATCTTTTTGATGTACACGCCTTTGGCCTGTGATGGTTTGGCTTTTTTCAGCGCAACCAGCAAAGACTCCAGGTTTTCTCTCAATTTGTCGGTGTCGAAATCCGCTTTGCCGATAGTCGTGTGGATGATACCGTTTTTGTCGTTGCGATAACGAACCTGACCGGCTTTAGCGTTTTTAACCGCTTCGGCAACGTTCGGTGTAACAGTACCCACTTTCGGGTTAGGCATCAGGCCACGTGGTCCAAGGATCTGGCCCAGTTGACCCACAACGCGCATTGCGTCGGGAGAAGCGATAACAACGTCAAAGTTGAATTCGCCTTTCTTGATTTGGTCAGCCAGGTCATCCATACCCACCAGGTCAGCGCCGGCAGCTTTAGCCGCTTCAACGTTGGCACCTTGGGTGAAGACAGCAACTCGAACGGTACGTCCGGTGCCATTTGGCAGAACCGTGGCGCCACGAACGTTTTGGTCGGATTTACGTGCGTCGATGCCGAGGTTTACGGCGACGTCAATGCTTTCAACGAATTTAGCGGTGGCCAGCTCTTTGAGCAGGGTAACGGCTGCGTTGATTTCATACAGCTTAGTGGAATCAACTTTATCGCGGATTACACGCATGCGCTTGGTCAGTTTAGCCATTTCTTAATCCTCCACTACCAGGCCCATGGAACGAGCAGTGCCTTCAATGGAGCGAGACATCGCTTCAACATTGGCACCCGTCATATCCGCTGCTTTGGTTTCCGCGATTTCGCGAACCTGAGCATGCGTTACTTTACCGACTTTCTCTTTATTCGGTTTACCAGAACCTGACTTCACGCCGGCAGCTTTTTTCAACAGAACGGCAGCTGGCGGGGTTTTGGTTACAAAAGTAAAAGAGCGATCGGAGTAAACGGTAATAACAACCGGGATTGGCAAACCCTTTTCAACGCCTTCAGTCTTGGCATTAAAGGCTTTACAGAATTCCATGATGTTAACGCCTTGTTGACCCAATGCTGGGCCGACCGGCGGACTTGGATTCGCCATGCCTGCAGCAACCTGCAGTTTTACATAGGCTTGTACTTTCTTGGCCATTGGTATTTCCTCTAGTGGGTGATAGCGCCGGTTAAGGCTCCCCATGAATAAGCACTACTGAATAAACTACTATATGCCCATAGGCACATAAAAACGAAAGGCGCGAAATTTTAGTTCAATTCCGCACCTTGAGCAAGCGTTATCATTATTTCAATGCGTGATGATCAGCCTTTCTCAACCTGACCAAAGTCCAGTTCAACCGGCGTAGCTCGACCAAAAATCGACACCGACACTTTCAGGCGGCTTTTTTCGTAGTCCACTTCTTCCACAACGCCGTTGAAATCGGCAAACGGGCCGTCGTTGACACGCACCAGTTCGCCTGGTTCGAACAGCGTTTTTGGCCGTGGCTTATCGCCCGCCTGCTGGAGGCGATTCATGATCGCATCCACTTCCTTGTCGCTGATCGGCGCAGGACGATCGGAAGTACCGCCGATGAATCCCATAACACGCGGTACGCTACGGACTAAATGCCAGCTGGCGTCATTCATCACCATTTGTACCAGCACATAGCCCGGGAAGAATTTGCGCTCGCTTTTGCGGCGCTGACCGCCGCGAATTTCAACGACCTCTTCCGTTGGCACCATGACTTCGCCAAACAGCTCTTCCATATCATGTAATTTAATATGTTCGCGCAGGGATTGCGATACGCGACCTTCAAAGCCAGAGAACGCCTGGACGACGTACCAACGTTTTTTAGGAGCTTCGGACATCTTAGAACCTCAGACCAGTAATAAACGATACCAGACGGACTAGAATGCCATCCAGTCCCCACAGAATCAGTGACATCACGGCGGTCACCGCGGCGACGATTAACGTGGTATGTAACGTTTCCTGGCGGGTCGGCCAAATCACTTTACGTACTTCAGTGCGCGCTTCACGCGCAAACGCAACGGTAGCTTTACCTTTTACTGTCACCAAGGCAATCCCGCCTGCGATAGCGATAATAACCACGACAGCCAGCGCTCGCAGGGGTAAGCTAAAATCACGATAATAATAATTACCGACGATCGCAACCAACAGCAGTACAGCGACAACGATCCACTTTACCACTTCCAGGCCACGCCCGCTTCCTTGAGCTTCGGTATTCGCACTCATAAAAAAACCTGTCACGTAGGATTCACACAAACAACTAAGCCCCGCGGAGGGCGAGGCTACCGAGCGAAGAGTGCTCTTTGCCAGCAACAAAACTTCGGAGTATCACGCCGCTGATGAAGAGCCCATCTCACCAATGATTATGACGTAAAATCGCTGATGAGATAGGTTCTCTGTCACAGCGTAGAAAAAAGGCATCAAATGATGCCCTTTTACTGCGCGCCACGTCAATTGTTATTCAATAACTTTTTTCGCAGACTATTATCGCCGTCTTAAGCAATAACCTTAGCAACCACGCCAGCACCAACGGTACGGCCACCTTCGCGAATAGCGAAACGCAGACCGTCATCCATAGCGATTGGC
>NZ_JAYGJO010000040.1:0-26518 GCF_035013185.1 Acerihabitans sp. TG2 | reverse complement strand
ACCAATCGCTATGGATGACGGCCTGCGTTTCGCTATTCGCGAAGGTGGCCGTACCGTTGGTGCTGGCGTGGTTGCCAAAGTTATTGCTTAAGACATCATGATCTTTTGCAAAAAAGGGCGCTTCGGCGCCCTTTTTTATTGGCGATATTTTGATTCCCAGCAAAGGTATTGGGTGAGAAGCATCCATAAAAAGACTGACTAATTCAGCCGCTAAGGGATGTTTACAAAATAATTACCCACGCTCTATTGTAATGACACGCGTTCTCATTTAAGTTATGCATAGTTTTCATTCAATGAGTATGAATAATGTACGTGTGTTTATGCAATGCGGTGAGCGATACCGCCATACGCAATGCGGTTAAGACCCTACAACCTAAAACCTTTCATGAACTTAAAAATGCCATTCCGATAGCCAACAAATGTGGTAAATGTGCATGCAAGGCGCGTCTGATTATGGAAGATGAATTACAGCATAGCGTTATGTATAAAAATATTGCCTAATGATACCCGTAATCCTTCACGTTGCCGCCTCTGTGCCGCGCACATTATTTAGGGTTAAGTAGGGCTATTTGCTTGATTTACTCTGACACGGTTCTATTCTGTACAGTACCGCAACAGAGGAGTGAATCATGAAAAGCGATGCCCAAATCATTACCCATCTCAACACCCTGCTTGGCAACGAGCTTGTGGCTATCAATCAATACTTCCTGCATGCCCGAATGTTCAAAAACTGGGGGCTCATGCGCCTTAACGATATTGAGTACCATGAATCCATTGACGAAATGAAGCATGCGGATCGTTATATTGAGCGTATTCTTTTTTTGGAAGGATTGCCTAATCTCCAGGATCTCGGCACGCTTAATATTGGCCAAAATGTTGAGGAGATGCTGCATTCCGATCTTAATCTTGAATTGCAGGGCGCCCAAGATCTGCGTGAAGGCATCGCGTATGCTGATGGTGTTCGTGACTATGTTACCCGTGATCTTTTGATCGATATTCTGGCTGATGAAGAACACCACATCGATTTTTTGGAAACCGAGCTGGATTTAATTAAGCTGGTTGGCGTACAAAATTACCTCCAGTCCCAATTAAAAGATGCGGCACAATAAACACGCTGACAATTTCTCTACCCAATCGCCTTCGGGCTATGGCGCGCGGCAAACGTCGCGCTGCGAAAAAATGCAATGCTTTCATTTTACACACGCAACGCTTTCATTTTAGACACGAAGGTATCCAAGCCAACCGGCCAGCGCCAGGCAAGGACCAAATGCAATCTTCCGGCTGCTTGGGGCGGCCAGTGCGTACCAGGTCAGACCGGTAAGCGACGCGCCACAGCAGAGCGCTGGCAGTGCCTGCCAACCCAACCAGGCGCCAAGGCCGGCCATCAGCTTGATATCGCCACCGCCTATGCCGACATGCCCTCTGACGCGCTCATACAGCCGATCAAGCATCAGCAGACCGCCGCCGCCGTACAGCGCGCCGAGTAGGCATGATGATGGCGAAATCGTCATATGCCCCGCAGCGGTCAACTGAGCGATCACGCCAAAAAGCAGGAAAGGCAGGGTTATCCGATCGGGCAACAGCAGAGTGTAATAATCTGTCCAGGCGAGCGTCACGAGAAACCAGCTATACATCAGGGCGCAAAACAGCCCCTCCGTCGGGCTATTGCCAACCACAACGGCAAAGACCAGCATACAGCTCAGCCCATAGCGGTGTCGCCAAGCCAGGACGCTGAGTACATTCAGCGTCCCAGGCCGGGAGTCGCCATGGTCGCGTTCTGGTCGCCACTTTTGGTCGATCAGCAGATAGCCGGGTAGGCCCGGCGTAAGCTGAACCGCGTAGTGGGTCAACCGGCCCATTAGCGCTCCCGCCAGCATCACTCCAATACCATAGACAAAAATAACCACCTTTTTCTCCCGGCGACGTAAAACTATCCGTAGACCGCTAGCCTGCCTTAGCGGCGGTATTTTACCAAATCGGTGCAGGAAAACTGGAATACGCGGCGAATTCCTTCAGTTTTATGGTACATCCCGCTTGCTTACTGAGCAGATTTACGTATAATGCGCGGGCTTGTCTTATGCAAATAAGAGAAAAGCCGACTTACCAAGCACAGAGCATGTGCTGACCCAAGTCCGCGCTGGCCATGTACACCATAAGGGCTCATCCCCAGCGGCTAAGTGGTAAGCCAGCACACAACATTCCCGATATGGGGATAATACTGAACGATTACACTCCCCCATCAATCGAAATGGGTGTGAGGAGTAATTTTCTACGTTTATAAATAATTGGAGCTCTGGTCTCATGCAGAACCAAAGAATCCGTATCCGTTTGAAAGCGTTTGATCATCGTTTGATCGATCAATCAACCGCGGAAATAGTTGAGACTGCCAAACGTACCGGTGCTCAGGTACGTGGTCCGATCCCGCTGCCGACCCGCAAAGAGCGCTTTACCGTTCTGATCTCTCCGCACGTCAATAAAGATGCGCGCGATCAGTACGAAATTCGCACTCACAAGCGTCTGGTTGACATCGTTGAGCCAACCGAAAAAACCGTTGATGCTCTGATGCGTCTGGATCTGGCTGCTGGTGTTGATGTGCAGATCAGCCTGGGTTAATCAGGTCACCGAACGATTGAGAGGTTGAAACAATGAAGGGTTTAATCGGTCGTAAAGTGGGCATGACTCGCATCTTCACTGAAGATGGCGTTTCCATCCCAGTCACCGTTATTGAAATCGAAGCCAACCGCGTGACTCAGGTTAAAGACCTGGACAACGACGGTTACCGTGCTATTCAGGTCACCACTGGTACTAAAAAAGCCAACCGTGTCACCAAGCCTGAAGCCGGTCACTTCGCTAAGGCAGGCGTTGAAGCTGGCCGTGGCCTGTGGGAATTCCGCGTCGAAGATGTCGCTGAAATCACCGCCGGTCAAAGCATCAGCGTAGAACTGTTTGCCGATGTTAAAAAAGTTGACGTTACCGGTACATCTAAAGGTAAGGGATTTGCAGGCACTGTAAAGCGCTGGAACTTCGCTACCCAAGATGCTACCCATGGTAACTCCTTGTCCCACCGTGGTCATGGTTCGATCGGTCAGAACCAGACTCCAGGTAAGGTATTCAAGGGCAAGAAAATGGCAGGCCAGATGGGTAACGAGCGTGTAACCGTTCTAAGCCTGGACGTAGTACGTGTTGACGTTGAGCGCAACCTGCTGCTGGTCAAAGGCGCTGTTCCGGGAGCAACCGGCGGTGACCTGATCGTTAAACCGGCTGTCAAGGCGTGACGTTGAGGAGATAGGAATGGAATTGGTATTGAAAGACGCGCAAAGCGCGCTGACTGTTTCCGAAACTACCTTCGGGCGTGACTTCAACGAAGCGCTGGTACACCAGGTTGTTGTTGCTTATGCAGCAGGTGCCCGTCAAGGTACTCGCGCTCAGAAGACCCGTGCTGAAGTAACTGGTTCCGGTAAAAAACCGTGGCGCCAGAAAGGTACTGGTCGTGCGCGTTCAGGTACGGTGAAGAGCCCAATCTGGCGTTCAGGTGGTGTGACGTTTGCTGCTAAACCGCAGGATCACAGCCAGAAGGTTAATAAGAAGATGTACCGTGGGGCGCTGAAAAGCATCCTGTCTGAATTGGTACGTCAAGAACGTCTGATCGTCGTAGAATCTTTTTCTGTTGAAGCGCCTAAAACTAAGCTGCTGGTACAGAAACTGAAAGACATGGCGCTGGAAGATGTGCTGATCATTACAAGCGAACTTGATGAGAACCTGTTCCTGGCCGCACGTAACCTCTACAAAGTAGATGTTCGTGATGTCGCAGGTATCGATCCAGTTAGCCTGATCGCCTTCGACAAAGTCGTCATGACGGCTGACGCTGTGAAGCAAGTTGAGGAGATGCTGGCATGATTCGTGAAGAACGTTTGCTGAAAGTTTTGCGCGCGCCGCACGTTTCTGAAAAAGCGTCTGCAGCGATGGAAAAACATCACACCATCGTACTCAAAGTAGCTAAAGACGCGACTAAAGCAGAAATCAAAGCAGCTGTGCACAAACTGTTTGAAGTCGAAGTCAATGACGTTCGTACCCTGATTGTTAAAGGGAAAACGAAGCGTCATGGACAGCGTATCGGTCGTCGTAGCGACTGGAAAAAAGCTTACGTCACCCTGAAAGAAGGCCAGAACATGGACTTCATCGGCGGCGCAGAGTAAGTCGGAGGAGAAGAACAATGGCAATTGTTAAATGTAAACCGACATCTCCGGGTCGTCGCCACGTAGTTAAAGTGGTCAACCCTGAGCTGCACAAGGGCAAGCCTTACGGCCCGTTGCTGGAAAAACTCACTAAATCCGGTGGACGTAATAACAATGGGCGTATCACTACGCGCCATATCGGTGGTGGTCATAAACAACAATACCGTGTAGTCGATTTCAAACGCGACAAAGACGGTATCCCAGCGTTAGTAGAACGCCTGGAATATGATCCGAACCGTTCCGCCAACATCGCTTTAGTGCTGTATAAAGACGGTGAACGTCGTTACGTATTGGCGCCGAAAGGCCTGAAAGCTGGTGACCAGATTCAGTCTGGCGTCGACGCGGCCATCAAAGCCGGTAACACGCTGCCGATGCGCAATATTCCGGTCGGTTCCACCGTTCATAACGTGGAAATGAAACCGGGTAAAGGCGGTCAGCTGGCTCGTTCAGCTGGTGCTTATGTTCAGATTGTTGCTCGTGACGGTGCTTATGTCACGCTGCGTCTTCGCTCAGGCGAAATGCGTAAAGTGCAGTCTGAATGTCGCGCAACCATGGGTGAAGTGGGTAACGCTGAACACATGCTGCGTGTACTGGGTAAAGCTGGTGCAAGCCGCTGGCGTGGTATTCGTCCAACCGTTCGCGGTACGGCGATGAACCCGGTAGATCACCCGCATGGTGGTGGTGAAGGTCGTAACTTTGGTAAGCACCCGGTCAGTCCGTGGGGCCTGCAGACCAAAGGTAAGAAGACCCGTAGTAATAAGCGTACCGATAAGTTCATCGTACGTCGCCGTAGTAAAAAATAATTATTAGAGGATAAACCATGCCACGTTCTCTCAAGAAAGGTCCATTCATAGACCTGCACTTGCTGAAGAAGGTAGAGAAAGCGGTGGAAAGCGGTGACAAGAAGCCTATACGCACTTGGTCCCGTCGTTCAACGATCTTTCCAACAATGATCGGTTTGACCATCGCTGTCCATAATGGTCGTCAGCACGTACCAGTATTTGTAGCCGATGAAATGGTCGGTCACAAACTGGGTGAATTCGCGCCGACGCGTACTTATCGCGGCCATGCTGCCGATCGCAAGGCTAAAAAACGCTAAGGTAGGAGGAAGAGATGGAAACAATTGCACAACATCGCCACGCTCGTTCTTCTGCTCAAAAGGTCCGCCTAGTGGCTGACCTTATCCGCGGTAAGAAAGTGTCGCAAGCTCTGGAAGTTTTAGCCTACACCAACAAGAAAGCTGCTGGTCTGGTTAAAAAAGTACTGGAGTCTGCCATTGCTAACGCTGAACACAACGATGGCGCAGATATCGATGATCTGAAAGTCGCGAAAATTTTCGTCGACGCCGGCCCAAGCATGAAGCGCATTATGCCTCGTGCTAAAGGTCGGGCGGATCGCATCCTGAAGCGCACCAGCCACATTACTGTGGTTGTGTCCGATCGCTGAGACTCTGGAGACTAGCAATGGGTCAGAAAGTACATCCTAATGGTATTCGCCTGGGTATTGTCAAACCTTGGAACTCTACTTGGTATGCGAATACTAAAGAATTCGCTGACAACCTGGACAGCGACTTTAAAGTTCGTCAATTCCTGATAAAGGAACTGGCGAAGGCTTCCGTTTCTCGTATCGTGATTGAACGTCCGGCCAAGAGCATCCGTGTGACTATTCACACCGCTCGTCCGGGCATCGTCATCGGTAAGAAAGGCGAAGATGTCGAAAAACTGCGTAAGGTCGTAGCGGATATCGCTGGCGTCCCTGCGCAGATCAATATTGCCGAAATCCGTAAACCGGAACTGGATGCTAAATTGGTCGCTGACAGTATCTCTTCACAGCTGGAACGTCGTGTTATGTTCCGTCGTGCTATGAAGCGTGCTGTACAGAACGCCATGCGTCTGGGCGCTAAGGGTATTAAAGTTGAAGTCAGTGGTCGTCTTGGCGGCGCTGAAATCGCACGTACCGAATGGTACCGCGAAGGTCGTGTTCCGCTGCATACTCTGCGTGCGGATATCGATTACAACACCTCCGAAGCGCGCACCACTTATGGTGTCATCGGCGTAAAAGTGTGGATCTTCAAAGGTGAGATCCTGGGTGGTATGGCTGCCGTTGAACAACCGGAAAAACCGAGTGCTCAACCTAAAAAGCAGCAGCGTAAAGGCCGCAAGTAAGGAGAGTCGCTGATGTTACAACCAAAGCGTACAAAATTCCGTAAAATGCACAAGGGCCGTAACCGCGGTCTGGCTGTGGGCACGGATATTAGCTTCGGTACTTTCGGTCTGAAGGCTGTTGGCCGTGGTCGTCTGACTGCTCGTCAAATCGAAGCAGCGCGTCGTGCTATGACGCGTGCAGTTAAGCGTCAAGGTAAAATCTGGATCCGTATTTTCCCGGACAAACCGATTACCGAAAAGCCGCTTGAAGTTCGTATGGGTAAAGGTAAGGGCAACGTAGAGTATTGGGTTGCCTTGATTCAACCTGGCAAAGTCCTGTATGAAATGGACGGAGTTCCGGAAGAAGTTGCCCGCGAAGCATTCAAGCTGGCAGCAGCAAAACTGCCGATTAAAACCACCTTTGTAACTAAGACGGTGATGTAATGAAAGCAAAAGAGCTGCGTGAAAAAAGCGTTGAAGAGCTGAACACTGAACTGCTGAATTTATTGCGTGAGCAGTTTAACCTGCGCATGCAGTCGGCAAGTGGTCAGTTGCAACAGACTCACCTGTTATTACAAGTGCGTCGCAATGTTGCACGCGTAAAAACGTTATTGACTGAGAAGGCGGGTGCGCAATGAGTGACAATATCCGTTCTCTGCAAGGTCGCGTGATCAGCAACAAAATGGAAAAATCCATAGTCGTTGCTATCGAACGCTTTGTGAAACACCCGATTTACGGCAAATTCATCAAGCGTACGACCAAGCTGCACGTACACGACGAGAGCAATGAAAGTGGTATCGGTGACGTCGTGGAAATCCGCGAATGTCGTCCGATTTCCAAGACTAAGTCCTGGACGCTTGTTCGCGTTGTAGAGAAAGCGATTCTGTAATACAGTAAGCGCGCTCAATACAAGTAAACGGCTCAAAGCACGAGCCGTTTATTTTTTCTACCCATATGCACAGTGCAGTGTTATAATGCTGCGCCCTGTATTATGGGGTTTTTCTTAACGACCCAATACGGGTCCTAAAGTTGTAGTTGACATTAGCGGAGCACTAACATGATCCAAGAACAGACTATGCTGAACGTGGCCGACAACTCCGGCGCGCGTCGCGTAATGTGTATCAAGGTTCTAGGTGGCTCGCACCGTCGCTACGCAGGCGTCGGTGACATCATCAAAATTACCATCAAGGAAGCAATTCCGCGTGGCAAAGTAAAAAAAGGTGATGTCCTGAAGGCGGTAGTGGTGCGCACCAAGAAGGGTGTCCGTCGCCCTGACGGTTCTGTCGTTCGCTTCGATGGTAATGCTTGTGTTTTGTTGAATAACAATAGTGAGCAACCTATCGGTACGCGTATTTTTGGGCCGGTGACTCGTGAACTGCGTACCGAAAAGTTCATGAAAATCATTTCTCTGGCACCAGAAGTACTTTAAGGAGCGAATCATGGCAGCGAAAATCCGTCGTGATGACGAAGTTATCGTACTTACCGGAAAAGATAAAGGTAAGCGCGGTAAAGTAAAGAATGTCCTGTCTACGGGTAAGGCCATTGTTGAAGGGATAAACCTGGTTAAGAAACATCAAAAACCAGTTCCGGCTACGAACCAGCCGGGCGGCATTGTTGAACAGGAAGCGGCTATTCAGCTTTCCAACATTGCAATCTTCAACGGTGCTTCCAACAAGGCGGACCGTGTAGGCTTTAAGATTGAAGACGGAAAAAAATTCCGTATTTTCAAATCTAACGGCGAAACAATCAAGTAACTTGGAGTAGTACGATGGCGAAACTGCATGATTACTACAAAGACGAAATAGTCGAAGGACTCATGAAAGAGTTCGGCTACCATTCTGTCATGCAAGTCCCTCGGGTCGAGAAGATCACCCTGAACATGGGTGTTGGTGAAGCGATTGCTGATAAAAAATTGCTGGATAACGCAGCAAATGACTTAGCAGCGATATCCGGTCAAAAACCGCTTATCACCAAAGCGCGCAGATCCGTTGCGGGCTTCAAAATCCGTCAGGGCTATCCGATCGGCTGTAAAGTAACCCTGCGTGGTGAACGCATGTGGGAATTCTTTGAGCGACTGATATCCATTGCTGTACCGCGTATCCGTGACTTCCGTGGTTTATCCACTAAGTCATTCGATGGCCGTGGTAACTACAGCATGGGCGTGCGTGAGCAGATCATCTTCCCGGAAATCGATTATGACAAAGTCGATCGCGTTCGTGGCTTGGATATTACCATCACCACTACTGCGAAATCCGATGATGAAGGTCGTGCACTGTTGGCCGCCTTTAACTTCCCATTCCGCAAGTAAGGCAGGGTACTCATGGCTAAGCAATCGATGAAAGCACGTGAAGTTAAACGTGTGAAATTAGCTGAAAAATTCTTCGCAAAGCGCGCTGAACTGAAAACCATCATCTCTAGCGTAAATTCTTCTGATGAAGAACGTTGGGATGCGGTTCTCAAGCTGCAGACTCTGCCGCGTGATTCCAGCCCGTCTCGTCAGCGTAATCGCTGCCGCCAAACTGGTCGTCCGCACGCTTTCCTGCGGAAATTCGGGTTGAGCCGTATCAAGGTCCGTGAAACTGCCATGCGCGGTGAAATCCCGGGTCTGAGAAAGGCTAGCTGGTAATTGTCACCAATTGAATCACGGGAGTAAAGACAGATGAGCATGCAAGATCCGATCGCGGATATGCTGACCCGTATCCGTAACGGTCAAACCGCGAACAAAACAGCGGTCTCCATGCCTTCCTCCAAGCTTAAAGTGGCAATCGCCAATTTGCTGAAAGAAGAAGGCTTTATTGAAGAATTCAAAATTGAAGGCGACACCAAGCCTACGCTGGAAATAGTACTTAAGTACTTCCAGGGTAAGCCAGTGGTGGAAACCATCCAACGTATCAGCCGCCCAGGTCTGCGTATCTATAAGAAAAAAGATTCGCTGCCCAAAGTTATGGCCGGTTTAGGTATTGCGGTTGTTTCAACCTCTAAAGGTGTTATGACTGATCGTGCGGCTCGCCAGGCTGGTCTTGGTGGCGAGATTATCTGCTACGTAGCTTAATCGGGAGGAAAACATGTCTCGTGTTGCAAAAGCACATGTCGTAATTCCTGCCGGCGTAGAGGTAAAACTCAACGGTCAGGAAATATCGATTAAAGGTAAAAACGGCGAGCTGAGCCGTACTATCCACGATGCTGTTCATGTTAACTATGCGGATAACAACCTGACGTTTGTGCCTCGTGAAGGCGAAACGAACGGTTGGGCTCTGGCGGGTACTACCCGCGCGTTGTTACATTCAATGGTTATCGGTGTTACTGAAGGCTTCACCAAGAAGCTGCAGCTGGTAGGCGTAGGTTATCGTGCCGCGGTAAAAGGCAATGTCGTGAATTTGGCCCTCGGCTTTTCTCACCCTATTGACCATGTTTTGCCGGCAGGCATCACCGCTGAATGTCCGACCCAAACTGAAATCGTGCTGAAAGGCGCTGATAAGCAGGCAGTTGGACAGATTGCGGCTGATTTGCGTGCCTATCGTCGTCCTGAGCCTTACAAAGGCAAGGGTGTCCGTTACGCCGACGAAGTCGTGCGTACCAAAGAGGCTAAAAAGAAGTAAGGTAACACTATGGATAAGAAAGCAGCTCGTATCCGTCGTGCGACCCGCGCACGCCGCAAGCTCCATGAACTGGGCGCAACTCGCCTGGTTATACATCGTACCCCGCGCCATATTTATGCGCAGGTTATTGCCCCGAATGGTTGTGAAGTCCTGGTAGCCGCTTCTACTTTAGAAAAAGCTATCGCGGAGCAATTAAAGGGTACCGGTAACAAAGACGCCGCGACCGCAATAGGTAAGACTATTGCAGAACGGGCTCTGGAAAAAGGTATTAAGATTGTTGCCTTTGACCGTTCCGGATTCCAATATCATGGCCGAGTCCAGGCACTGGCAGATGCTGCCCGTGAAGCTGGCCTTCAGTTCTAAGGTAGAGGTGTAAGATGTCACAACACACTGAGAAGCAAGCTGGCGAACTGCAGGAAAAGCTGATCGCGGTAAATCGCGTATCTAAAACCGTAAAAGGTGGCCGTATTTTCAGTTTTACCGCACTGACTGTTGTTGGTGATGGTAACGGTCGCGTTGGTTTTGGCTACGGCAAAGCACGCGAAGTTCCGGCAGCGATCCAGAAAGCGATGGAAAAAGCCCGTCGCAATATGATGAATGTCGCGCTGAATAGCGGCACCCTGCAGCACCCTGTTAAAGGTGCTCATACGGGTTCCCGTGTGTTCATGCAGCCGGCTTCCCAAGGTACCGGTATTATTGCCGGTGGTGCAATGCGCGCCGTCCTGGAAGTCGCAGGGGTTCACAACGTATTAGCAAAAACTTATGGTTCCACCAACCCGATCAACGTGGTTCGTGCAACTATTGATGCGCTTGCAAATATGAAGTCCCCCGAAATGGTCGCTGCCAAGCGTGGTAAATCCGTTGAAGAAATTCTGGGGTAATTGACCATGGCACAGACTATTAAAATAACACAGACTCGCAGTTCCATCGGTCGTCTGCCGAGACACAAGGCAACTTTGGTTGGCTTGGGCCTGCGTCGCATTGGTCATACAGTAGAGCGTGAGGATACTCCTGCGATACGTGGTATGGTCAATTTGGTTTCCTACATGGTCAAAGTTGAGGAGTAAGAGATGCGCTTAAATACTCTGTCTCCGGCTGAGGGCTCTAAACACGCACCTCGGCGTGTAGGTCGCGGTATCGGTTCCGGTCTCGGTAAAACCGCAGGACGCGGCCACAAGGGCCAGAAGTCTCGTTCTGGTGGTGGCGTGCGTCGTGGGTTTGAAGGTGGCCAAATGCCTTTATATCGTCGTCTGCCAAAATTCGGTTTCACCTCGCGTAAAGCAATGGTTACGGCGGAAGTTCGCCTGTCCGAGCTGGCGCAGGTTGAAGGCGAGGTTATCGATCTCAACACGTTAAAAGCGGCTAACATTGTTGGCACCCAGATTGAATTCGCGAAAGTTATGCTTTCCGGCGAAATCAATCGCGCAGTGACCCTGCGCGGTCTGCGTGTCACCAAAGGCGCTCGTGCTGCAATCGAAGCTGCCGGCGGTACAATTGAGGAATAAGTAGCAGATGGCCAAACAACCAGGATTAGACTTTCAAAGTGCTAAAGGCGGATTAGGCGAACTGAAACGCAGACTTTTGTTTGTTGTTGGTGCGCTGATTGTTTTCCGTATCGGCTCTTTTATTCCGATTCCTGGTATCGATGCCACCGTGCTTGCGAAATTGCTCGAGCAGCAAAGAGGCACCATCATAGAGATGTTCAACATGTTCTCTGGTGGTGCGCTTAGCCGTGCTTCGATCTTTGCTTTGGGGATCATGCCGTATATTTCGGCATCGATCATCATTCAGCTGCTGACTGTTGTTCATCCAGCGCTGGCGGAGATCAAAAAAGAAGGTGAGGCTGGCCGTCGCAAGATTAGTCAGTACACCCGTTATGGCACGTTAGTCTTGGGTATATTCCAATCAATCGGTATAGCTACCGGTTTGCCGAATATGCCTGGAATGCAGGGTCTGGTTTATAATCCGGGCTTTGCATTTTACTTTACCGCTGTAGTGAGTCTGGTCACTGGGACAATGTTCCTGATGTGGCTAGGTGAACAGATAACTGAGCGGGGTATCGGCAACGGTATCTCTATCATTATCTTTGCCGGTATCGTGGCGGGTTTACCGCCGGCTATTGCCCATACCATAGAGCAAGCTCGTCAAGGCGACCTGCACTTCCTCCTGTTGCTATTGGTTGTGGTACTCGTATTTGCAGTGACGTTTTTTGTGGTTTTTGTCGAGCGTGGGCAACGGCGTATTGTCGTTAACTATGCCAAACGGCAGCAAGGGCGTCGTGTATATGCGGCTCAGAGCACACATTTGCCGCTGAAGGTAAATATGGCCGGCGTAATACCGGCAATCTTTGCGTCCAGCATCATTCTGTTTCCGGCCACGATTGCCTCATGGTTCGGTGGCGGTACCGGTTGGGGTTGGTTAACGGCTATTTCGCTGTATTTACAGCCTGGGCAGCCGCTTTATGTGTTACTCTATGCATCTGCAATCATATTCTTCTGTTTCTTCTACACGGCGTTGGTGTTTAACCCGCGTGAAACAGCAGATAACCTGAAGAAGTCCGGTGCATTTGTACCAGGCATTCGTCCGGGAGAGCAAACGGCTAAATATATTGATAAAGTAATGACCCGTCTGACCCTGGTCGGTGCGATGTACATTACGTTTATCTGCCTTATCCCGGAGTTCATGCGTGACGCAATGAAAGTTCCCTTCTACTTTGGGGGTACATCTTTATTGATTGTTGTTGTGGTTATCATGGACTTTATGGCTCAAGTGCAGACTCTAATGATGTCAAGTCAGTATGAGTCAGCATTGAAGAAAGCAAACCTGAAAGGCTATAACCGCTAATCCGGAAAGCTTGAGAAGTTACGGAGATTTAAAATGAAAGTTCGTGCTTCCGTCAAGAAATTATGTCGTAACTGCAAAATCGTTCGACGTCACGGCGTAGTTCGCGTGATTTGCAGCGAGCCTAAGCATAAACAACGCCAAGGCTGAAAATTTCGGCATATTTTTCTTGCAAAGTTGGGTTGAGCTGGCTAGATTAGCCAGCCAATCTTTTGTAAGTCAACGCAACATTGTTTGAGTATCCTGAAAACGGGCTTTTCAGAATGGTGTTGCCGTTTAAATTTTTAGGAGTGCATAGTGGCCCGTATAGCAGGCATTAACATTCCTGATCAAAAACATACCGTGATCGCATTAACTTCAATCTACGGTATCGGTAAGACCCGTTCACAATCCATTTGTGTAGATGCGGGCATTGCTGAACATGTTAAGATCAGTGAGCTGTCTGAAGAGCAGATCGACACGCTGCGTGAAGCAGTTGCTAAATTTGTGGTCGAAGGTGATCTGCGCCGTGAAGTAACCCTGAGTATCAAACGTCTTATGGACCTTGGTACCTATCGTGGTTTGCGTCATCGTCGTGGTCTTCCGGTTCGCGGTCAGCGTACCAAGACCAATGCCCGTACCCGTAAGGGTCCGCGCAAACCGATCAAGAAATAATCGGGGTGAGTAAATAATGGCTAAGGCACCTGTTCGTGCACGTAAGCGTGTTAAAAAGCAAGTTTCAGATGGCGTGGCTCATATCCATGCGTCTTTCAACAATACCATCGTTACTATTACCGATCGTCAAGGTAATGCGTTGGGTTGGGCGACGGCCGGTGGTTCCGGTTTCCGTGGTTCTCGTAAATCTACTCCTTTCGCCGCACAGGTTGCAGCAGAGCGTTGCGCTGAAGCAGTGAAAGAGTATGGCATCAAGAATCTGGAAGTTATGGTTAAAGGACCTGGTCCGGGCCGTGAGTCTACTGTCCGCGCGCTAAACGCGGCTGGTTTTCGCATCACTAATATTACTGATGTGACTCCGATCCCCCATAACGGTTGTCGTCCGCCGAAAAAGCGCCGCGTATAACGCCGCTTTTAGGTTAGTTGGAGAAAGAAAATGGCAAGATATTTGGGTCCTAAGCTCAAGCTGAGCCGTCGCGAGGGCACCGACCTTTTCCTGAAGTCTGGTGTTCGTGCGATCGATTCCAAGTGTAAAATTGAACAGCCTCCTGGACAGCATGGCGCGCGTAAACCGCGTCTGTCTGACTATGGAGTGCAGTTGCGTGAAAAACAAAAAGTTCGTCGTATCTACGGTGTTCTGGAACGTCAATTCCGCAACTATTACAAACAAGCAGCGCGTCTTAAAGGCAATACTGGTGAGAACCTGTTGCAGTTGCTTGAAGGTCGTCTGGACAACGTTGTATACCGTATGGGTTTTGGTGCTACTCGCGCTGAATCTCGCCAATTGGTCAGCCACAAGGCGATCATGGTTAACGGACGTGTTGTCAATATCGCTTCTTACCAGGTTACTCCGAATGATGTAGTAAGCATCCGTGAGAAAGCGAAAAAGCAATCCCGTGTTCGTGCCTCATTGGAACTGGCTGAACAGCGTGAAAAGCCGACCTGGCTTGAAGTTGACGCTGCTAAGATGGAAGGGGTGTTCAAACGTATTCCAGAACGTACCGATCTGTCTGCGGACATTAATGAACACCTGATAGTCGAGCTTTACTCCAAGTAAGGCTTAGTACCAAAGAGAGGACACAATGCAGGGTTCTGTGACAGAGTTTCTAAAACCGCGCCTGGTAGATATCGAGCAAATCAGTTCGACGCACGCCAAGGTGACCCTTGAACCTTTAGAGCGTGGCTTTGGCCATACCCTAGGTAACGCACTGCGCCGTATTCTGCTTTCGTCGATGCCGGGTTGCGCGGTGACCGAGGTTGAGATTGATGGTGTACTGCATGAGTACAGCACCAAAGAAGGTGTACAGGAAGACATCCTGGAGATTCTGCTCAACCTGAAAGGGCTGGCGGTGAGAGTTCAAGGTAAAGATGACGTTATCCTTACTTTGAATAAATCTGGCATTGGCCCTGTAATCGCAGCCGATATCACCCACGACGGGGATGTCGAAATCGTCAAGCCACAGCATGTGCTCTGCCACCTGACCGATGAAAACGCATCGATAAATATGCGTATCAAAGTTCAACGTGGCCGTGGTTATGTGCCGGCTTCTGCCCGAATTCATTCGGAAGAAGATGAGCGCCCAATTGGTCGTTTACTGGTTGATGCGTGCTATAGCCCTGTAGAGCGGATTGCCTACAATGTCGAAGCTGCACGCGTTGAACAGCGAACCGACTTGGATAAGCTGGTCATCGAAATGGAAACCAACGGTACGATCGATCCTGAAGAGGCGATCCGTCGGGCGGCAACCATACTGGCTGAACAACTTGAAGCTTTTGTTGATTTACGTGATGTACGTCAACCGGAAGTTAAAGAAGAGAAACCAGAATTCGATCCGATCTTGCTGCGCCCAGTTGACGATCTGGAATTGACTGTCCGCTCTGCTAACTGCCTTAAGGCAGAAGCCATCCACTACATCGGTGATCTGGTACAGCGTACTGAGGTTGAGTTACTTAAAACGCCCAACCTCGGTAAAAAATCTCTTACTGAGATTAAAGACGTGTTGGCTTCCCGTGGGTTATCTCTGGGCATGCGCCTCGAGAACTGGCCTCCGGCAAGTATTGCTGATGAATAACCCGATCACAGGGTAAGGTTTTACTGAGAAGGATAAGGTCATGCGCCATCGTAAGAGTGGTCGTCAACTGAACCGTAACAGCAGCCATCGCCAGGCTATGTTCCGTAACATGGCCGGCTCTCTGGTTCGTCACGAGATAATCAAGACGACCGTGCCAAAAGCGAAAGAGCTGCGCCGTGTTGTTGAACCGCTGATTACACTTGCCAAGATCGACAGCGTTGCAAATCGTCGTCTGGCATTCGCCCGTACTCGTGATAACGAGATCGTGGCAAAACTGTTTAATGAGCTTGGCCCGCGTTTCGCGAGCCGCGCCGGTGGTTACACTCGTATTCTTAAGTGTGGTTTCCGTGCGGGTGACAATGCGCCGATGGCTTACATCGAGCTGCTAGATCGTGCAGCAGAGTCCCAAGTTCCAGCTGAAGCAGTTGCAGAATAAATAAGTCTCTGCATCTGGTAAGTTTACAAAACCCGGCCTAGGTCGGGTTTTTTATTGGCTGTGATTTGTTGATGTTAAGCACGACTTATCATCCTTGCTTTAATGCGTTATGCTCATTCTATGAGAATGAACCATTCGACCAGGAGAAATATTGATGAGTCTAGTGGATGAGTGGGCTGAACGGCATATACAACAAGCGCAACAGCGTGGAGAGTTTGAAAACTTACCTGGTTACGGGAAACCGTTAACGTTAGATGATGACAGTGCGGTGCCGGAAGATTTGCGAGTGGGGTATCGTCTGCTGAAAAACGCGGGGTATATACCGGCAGAACTACAGGATCGTAAAGATGCGCTTCAGTTGGCGGATTTATTACAGGGTGTCACTGAGGAAGATAGACAATATCAACCGATCAGCGCCCGGCTGCGGTTACTGGAAATCAAACTACAGCAGGCTGGCTTGAGCACGGATTTTTTGCACCACGGTTATCAACAACGCCTGCAGCAGCATTTTCTGGCTTCGGGTAAATAAGCTCTGGTTTGGCCTGTGCTCTTGATTTTTCTATCACAGCTAAACCAAATCGGGATAGGCCGGTAAAAAACTTCATTCCTACCGTCTGTTTCGAATATACTGATCGTCGCTGACAACACGCAATTTTTTTCACAAGGACACATCACTATGACTGACAAATATCGCCATACCAAAGGCACCATACAGGACAATGCTATTGCAGCACTGCTCCATGACCCGCTGTTTCGCCAGCGTCGCGAAAAAAATCTTAAGGGCAAAGGAAGTTATTGCCGCAAAGGAAAACAAGGCAAGTCCCAAAACTGGGAGGCCAGTGGCAAAATCATTGACGGTGATTTTACCACTGCCCTTCTGGCTTACCCCTCAACAATACTTGCGCTGATACTTACGGCTTTTCTACAGAATAGATTGCCAGTCACCACCAACGAACCTGCAGCGTGAAAGATGACGGACATTTACCCAATAGATTTCATGTTGCAGGCAGGCGGCAAAAGAAAGAATCCCGATGAGCTTACACCGGTAAGTGATTCGGGTGAATGAACGCAGCCAACGAACCTGCAGCGTGAAAGATGATGGACATTTACCCAATAGATTTCATGTTGCAGGCAGGCGGCAAAAGAAAGAATCCCGATGAGCTTACACCGGTAAGTGATTCGGGTGAATGAACGCAGCCAACGAACCTGCAGCGTGAAATATGATGGGTAATTATAGGGTAGGCGGCTGCTGCGGTGACCTAAACCCCTTATTTTCATTTTGCTGTTGAAGCAAATCGCGAATTTCCGTTAATAGCACTTCTTCTGCACTCGGTTTAGGTGGTGCTGCTGGGGTTGCCTCTGGTTTGCGATGCATTCTGTTGATTAATGTAATGACACAGAACACTGCCAACGCGACGATCAAAAAATCAAACACATTCTGTAGGAAAATACCATACTGCAATACTACCGCTGGGATTTCGCCTTGTGCCGGTTTCATAACCCAGCCAAAGGATCGGAAATCGACGCCACCGATCAATAAACCTAACGGCGGCATGATGATATTCGCTACCAGTGAGGAAACAATTTTACCAAACGCGGCACCGATGATAACACCCACAGCCAAGTCCACCACGTTACCACGCATGGCAAATTTTCTGAATTCTTGCTGGAAACTCATAGGCTTGATCCTTTGGTAAACAATAAATTAAGTCTAACAAAGGATAATGGTTTTACCAGAAATTTTAACTGTTTGTAACCGTTTGCCGTGCAGGCCCGACAAGCCTTTGTTTATAAAAAGAATGGGCTAGGTTGGAACAGGCGCTCAACATCAGTGATGAATTTTTTGTCCGTCAAAAACATGATCACGTGATCGCCCTGCTGGATCCGGCAATTCTTATTGGCGATGATGACCTCATCGCCGCGCACGATGGCGCCAATAATAGTACCGGGTGGCAATTTGATCGCATCAATGGTACGTCCTACCACTTTGGACGTGCTTTCGTCGCCGTGTGCGATGGCCTCAATAGCTTCGGCTACGCCGCGGCGTAAAGAGGATACGCTGACAATATCCGCTTTGCGCACATGGCCCAACAGGGCGGAGATGGTCGCCTGCTGAGGCGAAATGGCAATATCGATGACGCTGCCCTGGACCAAATCTATGTAGGCGCGGCGCTGGATTAATACCAGTACTTTTTTCGCCCCCATGCGCTTGGCCAGCATAGCTGACATAATGTTGGCTTCGTCGTCGTTGGTAATGGCAATAAACACGTCGATTTGCTCGATATGTTCTTCGGCCAATAATTCCTGATCTGAAGCATCACCGAAAAATACAACCGTATCATGCAGCAATTCGGCAAGCTCTGCCGCGCGTTGTTGGTCACGTTCGATCAACTTGACGCTGTAATCCTTTTCCAACCGTTGCGCCAGACCTGCGCCGATATTACCACCACCCACAATCATGATGCGTTTATAGGGTTTTTCCAGGCGCTGCAGTTCACTCATTACTGCGCGAATATGAGGGGACGCAGCGACAAAAAACACCTCATCCCCGGCTTCAATCACCGTGGATCCCTGAGGGCGTATTGGACGATCTTGCCGGAAAATTGCGGCGACCCGCGTTTCAATGTGCGGCATATGTTCACGCAGTGATGATAAGGCACTCCCCACCAAGGGTCCGCCATAATAGGCTTTTACTGCCGCGATGCTTACTTTACCCTGGGCAAAGTTAACCACCTGCAGTGCGCCAGGGTATTCGATTAATTTGTAGATATTATCGATGACCAACTGCTCAGGCGAGATCAGATGATCGATGGGTACCGCTTCGGTATTGAATAATTTCGCCGATTCGCGAATATAGTCCGCCGATCGGATGCGGGCGATACGATTAGGCGTTTTGAATAACGTATAGGCTATCTGGCAAGCCACCATATTGGTTTCGTCTGAGTTAGTCACGGCAACCAGCATATCAGCATCTTCGGCACCAGCTTCGCGCAGTACTCTAGGGTGAGACGCATGGCCTTGAATAGCCCGGAGATCGAATTTATCCTGCAACTGGCGTAGCTGGGTTGGGTCCGTATCAACAATGGTGATATCGTTATTTTCACCCACCAGGTTTTCAGCCAGAGTACCGCCAACCTGGCCCGCCCCAAGGATTATTATTTTCATAGTCGACTCGTTATGCCCATGAGGTACCCGTCATAGTGTCGGATGTTTCGCTTTTGATCATCTTAGCGTAAAAGAACCCATCACCTCCATCCGGAGTGGGTAAACATTGTAGGCCAGGACTGGTGGCATCGCCGGTTTCAACCAACGACGCATCGGGATGGGAGGCTAGAAAACGTCCAATCTGCTCGCTATTTTCTTCCGGCAAAATGGAGCAGGTGGCGTAGAGCAACGTGCCGCCGGGTTTAAGCAACGGCCAGGTGGCGACCAGAATGGCTTGTTGCAATGCGACCAGTTCGTCAATATCCCTGTCGCGGCGCAGCCATTTAATATCGGGGTGGCGGCGGATCACCCCCGTGGCGGAGCAGGGTGCATCCAACAGGATGCGATGCCAGGTTTGCCCTTGACTCCACTGTTCCGGCGAACGGCCGTCACCGGTGATGACATTCGCATGCTGCTCTAGACGTTGTAGGTTTTCTTTGACGCGTGCAATACGCTGGCGGTCCACATCCACCGCAGTTACCCGCGCACCGGGAGCCAATTCCAGCAAATGGGTGGTTTTACCGCCCGGTGCCGCGCACAGGTCGAGAATATCCTCGTTGTCCCTGGGTGCCAGCAATAAGGCGCAACCTTGCGCCGATGCGTCTTGTACCGTCACCCAACCCTGCTCAAAACCGGGTAAACGACCGACATTACAGGGTATCTCCAGCCTGATCGCGTCCGGCCAACGTGGATGTGCCGTCGCGTCGATGCCCTCCAGCGCCAACAGCTCCAGGTACGCTTCCCGGCTATGATCCCGGCGGTTGACCCGCAGCCACATGGGGGGGCGCAAATTATTCGCCTGCATAATCGCTACCGCCTGTTGCCCATAGGTCTGCCTGATGCGATTGGCCAGCCAGGATGGGTGCAGATGGTTGCTGTCTTGCTGTTCCCCCTGCGCCTGCAGCTCGGTTTGCTGGCGCTGAAACTGGCGCAATACGCCGTTTACCAGGCCCTTCAGCTGCGGAATCTTCAACGCCACAGTGCCTTCCACGGTTTCGGCCAGGGCAGCGTGGGGCGGAATACGGGTATATATCAACTGATAAAGACCCACCATCAACAAATAGTGTACGGTACGCTGTTTGCCGGTCAGCGGTTTGGCCATCAACTGGCGGATATACCATTCGAGCAGTGGCAGGGTACGCAAAATACCGAAGCACAGCTCTTGCAATAGGGCGCGATCTTTATCTGCCAAGGTCTGCTGTAACGTGGGCAGTATCAGACTTAAGGACTGGCCATGCTCAAGAACCTGAGCCACAGCCTTGGCGGTGACGGCGCGAAGATTATACGGTTTATTCATAATTGACCGGAGGGTAGTGTGAATGGCTGGAAAAAACAACCCGGTTGAGATGTACTCCCTTTCCGGGCGATCGCCAAAATAACATCAATCCAGGATGGTGCCTGGGGTAAACCACTCGCGGCGGGAATTAAGCAGATCCTGCGCTGGCATGGTTTTTTTCCCGGCTGGCTGTAGCAAGGTCATATTTAGCACACCATCCGCCGTGGCGACCTGAATGCCGGTTTTGTCCGCCTTAAGCAACGTGCCTGGCGCGGCCGATGTCGCGATATCTAACACGTCGGCCTGCCAGACTTTTATTGCTTGCCCGGCAACGTTAAAAAAGCTGATGGGCCAAGGATTAAAGGCCCTGACGCAGCGCGATAGCTGCACGGCCGAAGATGACCAATCAAGTCGTGCTTCTTCTTTGGTGAGTTTTTCCGCGTAAGTGGCGAGTCCGACATCCTGTTTTTGCGGCGACAAGCTCCCAGCGGCACAGTGCGAGAGTGTCTCAAGCAGCGCTTGCGGCCCGATATCGGCCAATTTGTCATACAGACTGGCACTGGTATCGCCCGGCTGGATAGGACAGGTCGCTTTATACAGCATATCGCCAGTATCCAGCCCAGCATCCATTTGCATAATGGTAACGCCGGTTGCGTCGTCTCCGGCCCACAATGCCCGCTGGATTGGTGCGGCGCCCCGCCAGCGCGGTAGCAATGAACCGTGCACGTTGAGGCAGCCCAAACGCGGCATAGCTAACACCGCCGGAGGTAAAATCAGGCCATAGGCCACCACGACCATAATATCGGCGTCAAGCTCATTGACCTGTTGTTGACTCTCGACTGGGCGCAGGGATTTGGGTTGGAACACGGGCAACTGGTGTTGTAGTGCCACATTTTTTACTGCGCTGGCCGTGAGTTTATTGCCCCGACCCGCCGGGCGGTCGGGTTGGGTGAATACTGCCACCACCTGATGCTGCGAGCCGATAAGGGCACTCAGATGCCGCGCGGCAAAATCTGGCGTACCGGCAAAGATAATGCGTAATGAATCGGACACGTTATTTCCTGATTAGCAGACACTATTTGTCTGCGTTGTCTGCGCGGGCGTTAATTTTCGCCATTTTTTCCATTTTTTGACGGATACGCTGACGCTTGAGCGGTGAAAGATAATCAACAAACAGCTTGCCGACCAGATGATCCATCTCATGCTGGATACATATTGCCAGTAATTCATCTGCCGTAAGCTCGAAAGAATTACCGTCTCGATCCAGCGCTCTCACCGTCACTTGCTCAGCTCGTGGAACAAAACCACGCTGATCGGGAATGGATAGGCACCCTTCCTCTATTCCGGTTTCACCGTTTTTGGCTATCAGCTCTGGGTTGATGAAAACATAACGCTGGTCATGGGTTTCCGACACGTCAAGGACGATAATCCGTTGATGTATGTTGACTTGAGTCGCAGCCAAACCGATACCTTCCTCGGTATACATGGTGTCGAACATATCATCCACGATCCGACGAATAGCGTCGTCTACTTTTTTAACGGGTTTCGCAATAATGCGAAGCCGCTCATCCGGGTAATGTAATACCTGCAATACTGCCATATGAGTCTATATCTGTGTCCGATTATGAAAACAATTATACCTCTTATTCTAGACATTTCTTGTCCTGATTGACAGCATCCGCAGCTAAATGTCGTGTCAATCACATTCAAGCGTGCGGGGAAGAAGGGATGACTTTGTTGGAAATGTGGTTACGTCTGGCGGCGGTGAAGGGTGTTAACGGTGCAAAAGCCTATGCTGCGCTTGCGCAAATGACCCTTTGCGAGGTTTCGGACACCAGGACAGCGGTTCTTGGCATTTTAACGCCGGCTCAGCGCCAGCGATTTCATCGTTATCCGCAAAACCATGTCACGTCGGCGCTACGCTGGATGGACGATCCTCAACACCATTTTGTACCTTATGATCATCCCCACTACCCGGCGTTGCTAAAGGACATTGCGTGCCCGCCGCCGGCGTTATTCGTTAAAGGGTCGCTTTCCTGCCTCGACGCCACGCAGCTGGCTATGGTGGGCAGCCGTAAAGCGACGTTATATGGCGAACAATGGGGCGAGCATTTTGCCGCCACCCTGACTGCGTGCGGGATAACCATCACCAGTGGGTTGGCGTTTGGCATCGATGCCGTGTGCCATCGTGCGGCGCTGGATGCTCACGGACAGACGCTGGCCGTGCTTGGCAGCGGTTTGCAAAACCTCTATCCTGCGGCGCATCGCCAGCTTGCGGAACGCATCGTACAGGAAGGGGGGGCGCTGGTATCGGAATTTGAATTAAATGCAGCGCCGTTGGCCATGCATTTTCCCTACCGTAACCGGATCATCAGCGGATTAAGCCGGGGTGTACTGGTGGTAGAGGCCGCAGCCCGCAGCGGATCGTTGATCACTGCCCGCTACGCCCTTGAACAGGGCAAAGATATTTATGCCCTGCCTGGCCCGCTGGGCAATCATGGCTGTGCCGGCACGCATTGGCTGATCCAGCAAGGGGCTTATCTCGTTACCCAGCCTAAAGAGATCATTGAGCAGCTCAGTGGAGGGTTAACGTGGCTGCCTTTGGCTACCAAACAAATTATTTCTGCGTCAGATGATGAAGTTAAATTGCCATTTGCCGATGTGTTGGCTAACGTAGGGGATGAGGTTACACCTGTAGACGTCGTCGCTGAACGTGCCGGCCAACCTGTGCCAGAAATAGTGGTTAAACTATTGGAGCTGGAGTTAGCAGGCTGGATCGCAGTTGTACCCGGCGGCTATGTCCGTTTAAGGAGGGCAGGCCATGTTCGACGTACTAATGTACTTGTTTGAAACATACATCCACAATGAAGCAGAAATGCGGGTGGACCAGGATAAGTTAACCGATGACCTCACCCGTGCGGGTTTTCATCAAGATGATATCTACAATGCGCTGAACTGGCTGGAGAAGCTGGCTGATTTGCAGGATGGGCAGGGTAAAGCCTTTGCCTTGGGTGCCGATCCGTTGGCCATGCGTATCTTTACTGATGAGGAAAGTCTATTCCTGGATACGGAATGCCGTGGTTTCCTATTGTTTCTAGAACAAATCCAGGTGCTAAACCTTGAGACCCGTGAAATGGTTATTGATCGGGTTATGGCATTGGACGCTGCTGAATTTGATCTGGAAGATCTAAAATGGGTCATCCTGATGGTGCTGTTTAATATCCCCGGATATGAAAATGCCTATCAACAAATGGAAGATCTTGTCTTCGAAGAAGATGAGAACCGCCTGCATTAGCATCACTGACGATATATCCCTATGGCAAAAGCTGCGCTCTTTACCGCTAGGCAAACCGAACTCTGTCCTGAATGTGGGGCAGAGCTTGTTATGCGCTCCGGACAACACGGCCCGTTTCTTGGTTGCTCCCAATACCCGGGGTGCGCTTATATCAAGCCGTTGAAATACCAGGCCGATGGACATGTCGTCAAAGTACTGGATGGCCAGGTATGTCCACTATGCCAGGGGACGCTGGTGCTGCGCCAGGGCCGTTATGGCATGTTTATCGGTTGTGCGGATTATCCGACATGTGATTATGTCGCCGCAGTGGACCAACCCGACGTGACAGCGTTCGAATGCCCAGCTTGCCGAGAGGGAAAATTGGTACAGCGGACATCACGTTTCGGCAAAAATTTCTATGCCTGCGACCAATACCCCAAATGCCGGTTTGTGCTTAATTTCAAACCTGTGGCGGGGGTTTGCGATCAGTGCCAGTTTCCGTTACTGATGGAGAAAAACACGGCGCGGGGCCCGAAACTGTTTTGCGCCGATAAAGCATGTGGCAAACCGGTGGCCGAAAAAGAACATGATGAAGAATAAACTGCCGTCAACGTTGGCGGATATCGTTGAGGCACTGCGCCGCGAGCAAGTGGTTGCTTATCCCACCGAAGCGGTGTTTGGTCTGGGATGTGACCCGGACAGTGAGGCTGCAGTAAGTGACTTGCTCACGATCAAGCAGCGTGCTTGGACTAAAGGGTTGATATTGGTTGCGGCGAATTATCAGCAATTACTACCCTATATAAACGACACCCAGCTCACCGTTGCGCAGCGAGAACGGGTATTTGCCCGCTGGCCGGGTCCGGTGACCTGGGTGATGCCGGCCCGGCCGGAAACACCTCGCTGGTTAACCGGGCAATTTACCACCTTGGCCGTGCGCGTCACGGCTTTTGCTCCGGTTAAACAGCTTTGTCTGGCGTTTGGTAAACCTTTGGTGTCGACCAGCGCCAATCTTTCCGGAGAACCGCCAGGACGCAGCGCTGCTGAGGTGCGTCGGCAATTGGGCAATGATTTCCCGGTAATGGATCTTGAGGTGGGCGGGAGATTGAATCCCTCGGAAATTCGTGACGCTTTAACCGGCGAACTGATTCGACACGGCTAACCTGGAGTTAAGGTAATGGATACGTATGCCGTTTTTGGCAACCCAATAAAACACAGCAGATCGCCGCAAATTCATGCCTGGTTTGCCTCACAAACCGGTATCACACATCCTTACGGGCGCATACTGGCCGAACCTGATGCGTTTGAAACCACCCTGCTGAGATTTTTTACTGCGGGAGGCCAAGGTGCCAACATCACCATGCCGTTTAAAGAGCGGGCCTTCGCGCTATGTCATCAGCTAACGGAACGGGCAGCTCAGGCTGGTGCGGTTAACACGGTAAAAAAACAGGCCGATGGCTCGCTATTGGGTGACAACACTGATGGCATCGGTTTACTGGCGGACCTGCAGCGTATTGGTTTGATCAGGCACGATAGCCGCATTTTGCTGATTGGCGCCGGCGGCGCAGCGCGGGGGGTTATACTGCCGTTGCTTTCCTATGGGTGTTCCATCGTTGTGACCAATCGGACGTTTAAACGCGCGCAGGAGTTGGAGATTTTTTTCCAGCATGTCGGCATTATCACCGCCCGTCCATTGAACGAGCTCAGCTCGCCTGATTTTGATCTGATCGTTAACGCCACAACATCGGGGGTGCACGGCGAAATACCGGCGTTGGTGCCGACGCTTATCACGCCGGCGGTACATTGTTATGATATGTTCTACCAATCAGGCCTAACGCCTTTTTTACAATGGTGTGTGGCACAAGGTGCAGGGGAGAGTGCCGACGGCCTGGGTATGCTGGTGGGACAGGCGGCCTATTCCTTCATGCTCTGGCACGGTGTGCTACCTGACATTGAACCGGTATTAGCGCAATTGCGCCGGGAAGTCGCAGCATAAATCCAATAGACTTCGGGTGCAGAAAGGCAGCACCTCTTGTTGGTGCTGTCGCGACTAGATTTCTTGAGCCAGATATTCATCCTTCCAGCGCACATAATTATTGGCGGAATAGGTAAATCCGGCAATCTCCTCTTCGGTCAATGACCTAGCCCTTCTGACGGGGGCACCTAGATAGAGATAACCGCTTTCCAGACGTTTGTTGGGTGGGACCAGGCTTCCTGCGCCTATCATGACCTCATCTTCCACCACTACCCCATCGAGCAGGATCGATCCCATACCGACCAAGACACGATTGCCGATGGTGCAGCCGTGCAGCATGACCTTATGACCTACCGTAACGTCGTCACCGATAATCAGCGGATTACCCAGCGGATTATGATCGGATCTATGGGTAACGTGCAACACGCTGCCATCTTGTATATTTGTTCGGTGGCCAATCTCCACTTTATTGACGTCACCACGAATGGCCACTAAAGGCCAGATGCTGACATCGTCCCCTATCGTGACCTGACCTATTACTACACTTGAAGGATCGACCAAGATCCTTTGGCCGAGGATGGGGAAGGTATTTTTAAATGGACGCAGTGGTTTTGAGGATTCCAACATAAGATGACCTTAATAAGCCGATATATTATTAACGACTTTACCGTCGCCGTCTGCACGATGACAACCCCTTCGATCCGGTAATTGCTGTTTTTTTGATAAGAGATCGCACAAGATCAGTGCGCAAGGGATGAAAAATAACCAGTCAGAAAGAAAAGATCAAAAAACGCTTGTGCAATATCTTCGG
>NZ_JAYGJO010000039.1:0-26923 GCF_035013185.1 Acerihabitans sp. TG2 | reverse complement strand
ACTGAGCGGCGCGGGCATCGCCACCAACCGGCTGACCTCGGAGCAAAAGCGCCTGCGTGACAATGCCGATACCGTTACTCGCTCGCTGAATCGCCAGCGCGATGCGCTCACCCGGCTGAGCCAACAGCAGCAGCGGCTGAGCCAAATCAAGCAACGCTATCAATCGGGTAAAGCCTTAGCGGGAAGCATTGCCGGGAAAAGTACCGTTGCGCTGGCCACCGCTACCGGTGCGTTATATGCCGAAGGACGTTTAATTGCGCCAGGAATGAATTTTGATCGCCAGATGTCCAGCTCCCAAGCCATTCTTGATCTGGACAAGCAGGATAAAAAACTGCAAGCCATGCGCCAACAGGCGAGAAAGATCGGCGCCACCACTGCATTCTCCCCCACCGACGTGGCGCGCACGCAAACCACGCTGGCGCGTTCTGGCCTGGGTGCGGATGCCATCCTGGCCGCCACCGGCACCACGGTTAACCTGTCGCTGGCCGGGGAAGTGGATATTGCCCAGGCCGCAGATATCATCACCAATATGCAGTCCGCTTTTCATATCCCCAGCCGCGATATCGGACGGGTCGCGGACGTGATGACCAAAGGTTTTACCAGCGCTAACAGCAACTTGATTGAATTCGGCGAGGCAATGAAGTACGTCGCCCCCATTGCCCGTGCGGCCGGTGCAACCATTGAGGATACCACCGCTATGCTCGGCGTCCTCGCGGAGAATGGTATCAAAGGCAGCATGGCCGGAACCGGGGTCAGCGCGGTGTTTACTCGTCTCCAGGCGCCGGTCGGCGAGGCCGCAGATGCATTGGATGAACTGCAGGTGAAAACCCGCGATAAGCAGGGCAACTTCCTGCCCATTGAGCGCGTCCTGAAAAGTATTGCCACATCGATGAAAAAACATCGTCTGGGTACGGCACAACAAACGGAATACCTAAAGGTTATTTTTGGCGAAGAGGCGATAAAGTCGGCGCAAAACCTGATTGAAGCGGCGAACAACGGCAACCTCGCATTTCGCCGCCAGGACTTGACGCACTCACAGGGCATTACTCAACGGGTAGCGTTAGTACAGACCGACAACCTGGTGGGTGACCTTAAAAATCTGACCTCCGCCTGGGAAGATCTCCGCATCCAGGTATTCGAGGGTCAGGATAACGGTTTGCGATGTTTAACCCAATCCGCCACCGCCTGGATCGGGAAAGTCGGCGAATGGAGTAAAAAGAACCCGGAATTGACTAGCCGGTTGACCAAACTGGCGGGCGCGATAACCGCGTTGGTGGGCGGACTAGCGGTGCTAGGTCTGGCGGCTTGGCCGGTGATCACCGGGTTTAACCTGTTACTGGCCGGGGCTGGGGTGCTTAGTACCGGTATTGCTATTGCCGGTGGTGTCATTGGTACCACCTTTGCCACTCTGGCATGGCCTGTAACGTTGGCAGTAGCGGCGATCGTGGCCGGGGCTTTACTTATCCGCAAATTTTGGCAGCCGATTAAAGCATTTATCATGGGCGTAGCCGCAGGTTTTTGTGCCGTGGTCGGCCCCCTGATAGAGATTTTTGGCCCGCTAAAGCCGCTCCTTTCCTGGCTAGGCGATAGTCTAAAGGGCTTATGGGCCGGATTCAAAACGCTGATCGAGCCAGTGAAAGCCACCGAAGAAACCCTGGCCAGCGCCACCAACGCCGGTAAGATTTTTGGCGAAGGTGTGGCCATGGCCCTGACTTTTCCCCTGACCGCACTGAACATGCTGCGCGAGGGCATCGATTGGGTGCTGGAAAAACTGGGGGTAATTGATAGCAAGTCCAACGACCTGGGGGATAAAGTCAACGGCCAACCCACCGCGCCCGCCACCGCTTATGGCTATCAGCCCGGCGCCATGCTGTATGACGAAAACCCCATGCTGGCACAAATTCGCCAGGCGGATAAACCTATCCAGGTGCCGCAGGCTGCTCCGGCCACCTCCGTGCATGTCACGGTGCCATATACGCCGACCAACGGCGAGGCTATGACGCCACAGGAAGTGGGCCGCATCGCTGCCGGTGCTGCCGCCGATGAGCTGGACAAACGCCAGCGCCAACAACGCGCCCGCAGCCGCAGCAGTATGACCCATGAATAATCCCCCGGAACTAACACCATGATGATGACCCTCGGGCTGTTTGTGTTCACTTTGAGCACCGTGCCGTACCAAAACCTTAACCGTTCTCTGGAATACCGCTGGCCAACCAATAGCCGGGTGGGACTTATCCCGGCGGCGCAATTCCTCGGCCCGGATAACGACACCATTACCCTATCCGGCACGCTGTTGCCAGAGGTCACCGGTGGACGGCTGTCGCTGTTGGCGCTGGAGACCATGGCATCCCAGGGCAAAGCCTGGCCATTGATTGAAGGCAGCGGGCGGATTTACGGCATGTTTGTGGTGACCAGTTTTAGCGAAACCCGCAGCGAGTTTTTTGCTGACGGCGCGGCCCGGCGCATCGAATTTACCCTCAATCTGATGCGGGTAGATGAAAGCCTGACCGCCATGTTTGGCGATATGAAAGCCCAGGCCGACAACCTGCTGGGCAAGGTACAAACCCTGGCCGACAAAGCCAAAACTACCCTTGGGGGACTCTGGTCATGATCACCACCCTGATGCCGTCCGCCGGGGCCACTCTCGCGCCGGACTTTCGTGTGCGGATCAACGACAAGGATATTACCGCCAATCTACGCCCGCGCCTGCTGTCGATGACATTGACCGATAATCGCGGCTTTGAGGCTGACCAGTTGGATATTGAACTGGACGACGCCGACGGGCAATTACGAATGCCCGGACGTGGCGCGGTAGTCAGTGTGTTTTTGGGCTGGCAGGGCGAGGCGTTGACCGGCAAAGGGGATTTTACCGTGGATGAAGTGGAGCACCACGGCGCGCCGGATACGTTGACCATCCGCGCCCGCAGTGCAGATTTTCGCGGCACGCTGAATTCCCGCCGCGAGGTGTCCTATCACGATACCACTCTGGGGGCCGTGGTCGACCAGATTGCCAGCCGCAATAACCTTACCGCCATGGTGTCGGACGCGTTGAAGTCGATCAAAATCACCCATATCGACCAAACCCAGGAAACCGACGCGGCGTTTATTACCCGGCTGGCAGAGCTTAACGGCGCAGTGGCGGCCATCAAAGCAGGCCGGTTAATGCTGTTTAAACCCGGCGGCGGCAAAAGTGTATCCGGCAAAGCCATTCCACAGATAAGCATCGAACGCCGCGACGGCGATCGGCACAGTTTTAGCATTGCCGATCGGGGAGCCTATACCGGCGTGACTGCCAGTTGGCTGCATACCAAAGACCCGCAGCAGAAAACCGCCAAGGCTAAAACCAAAGTGCAGCGCAAACCGAAAGTCCAGCACCTGCGCGCCCTGCAACACCCCAAAGCCAAAACAACTAAAGCCAAAGTGCAAAAGACACCTAAAACGCCGGAGGCCAAAGAGGGGGAATACCTGGTGGGCAGCGAGGATAACGTGTTTGCCTTGACCACGGTTTACGCCACCAAGGCCGCCGCCATGCGCGCCGCTACTGCCAAATGGAACAAACTACAACGCGGCGTCGCCGAGTTCTCGTTAACCCTGGCCCTGGGCCGGGCAGATCTCTACCCGGAAACCCCGGTGACGGTGAAGGGTTTTAAATCGGTGATCGACGAACAGCAATGGATAATCAGCAAGGTCACCCATAACCTGAGCAACAGCGGTTATACCACTGCCCTGGAGCTGGAAGTGTTGTTAAATGACGTTAGTTACGAAAGTGAATGACCAGTCAATATTGAATTAATATCCACATTATTGAATTTAGTGATAGAATGGGTGCCACAAACTCATGAGATCAAGGAGATACCAATATGATGCACTGCCCGCTTTGTCGTCATGCCGCACATGCCCGATCGAGTCGTTATCTCAGTGAGAGCACCAAAGAGCGTTACCATCAATGCACCAACATCAATTGCGGCCATACGTTTGTCAGTATGGAATCAGTCACCAGGTCTATTATGGTACCAGGTCAAATACAGCCTGCTATCCCCCACCCTACCGCAGGTAACCAGGTGCAAATGTCGCTTTGATGTTCTTAATTAGCGTAGTGCCGGTTTTATCTAAATATGGATATTTATCTTGCGGAAAGAAAAACAAATAACGCGAAATACGAAAAAATAGTGTTTCGCTGCCTCTTTGATTGGTCATCCGAACGCTCCGCAACAACCCCACGTCTAACGCTCGAAAAACGTCATAGTCACAATGTAGTCATTTTGTAGTCACTTTGGGGAATGGAGGCAAATCGCGGGCATAAAAAAACCGTCTCACGACGGCATCAACTTGATCATACTACTTTGTTTTTATTACGAATTCTTGGTGGTACCCGGGACGGGACTTGAACCCGTACAGCCATAAAGCCGAGGGATTTTAAATCCCTTGTGTCTACCGATTCCACCACCCGGGCGTCGAAAACTGTAATACTATGGAGGCGCGTCCCGGAGTCGAACCGAGGTGGGCGGATTTGCAATCCGCTGCATGGCCACTCTGCCAACGCGCCCTTTATCGCCTTTATAAGGCTTCGTTGTACATCTGGAGCGGGAAACGAGGCTCGAACTCGCGACCCCAACCTTGGCAAGGTTGTGCTCTACCACTGAGCTATTCCCGCATCGATGAATTTTTTCGCTATTTGCTTGTTATTACTAATTTGTTTTAACAAGTTATCTCAAACAACCGGTCGTTGCTTTCGATGCGTTGCATTCTACTGACATGACGTCGCTAGTCAATAGAATTATCGTGGTGATGCGCTCGTTTGTTGGTTTTTAAGGCGCTTCGATCACCGTTCGAACAAATCATGGCGAGCGGCGTTCAAATATTGAAACATTGACCAGAAGGTTAGCACCGCAGCGATGTATAAAGCAGCAATACCTATCCCCAACACCCATTGATCGGGGCGCCATAATAGTGCCACTAGCGCCAACATCTGGGCAGTGGTTTTCACTTTGCCAATCCAAGACACCGCGACACTGCTGCGCTTGCCAATTTCCGCCATCCACTCCCGTAAAGCTGAAATGATAATTTCACGGGCAATCATAGTTGCGGCAGGCAAGGTTATCCACCAAGCATGAAAATGCTCCGCCACGAGTACCAGTGCAATGGCAACCATCACTTTATCCGCTACCGGGTCAAGGAATGCACCAAAACGGGTAGTTTGCTTCCAGCGCCGCGCCAGGAAACCATCAAACCAGTCGGTAACAGCCGCGAGGATGAAGATCAAGGCACATGCCAATGGCGCCCAAGCAAAAGGCAAATAAAAAGCCAGGACGAAAAATGGTATCATTACGACACGCAACAACGTAAGCCAAGTCGGTATATTCAATTGCATAACGCTACGTTAATTATCTGGCCAAGGTGAAGATAACGAGTATGTTGCTACAATGCCGCTAGTGTTTCAATGCATTAAATATCTTTTCTGCCAATGCTTTTGAAATACCTGGCACTTGCGCAATCTCCTCAATACTTGCGTTGCGCAAAGGCTGCAATCCGCCCATGTATTTTAACAGGGTTTGGCGCCGTTTAGGGCCTACACCTTCAATAAATTCCAATGCACTGGTATTTTTGACTTTTGCGCGTTTATTGCGATGTCCTGTGATGGCATGGTTATGTGAATCATCGCGAATATGCTGAATCACATGCAAGGCCGGTGAGTCAGCAGGTAACGATACGCCTTCGCCGTGCGCCTTGAAAAACAGCGTTTCCAGGCCAGCCTTGCGATCGGCGCCTTTGGCGACACCCAGCAGCAGCACCTGTGATGTATCCCAAGGTACGTCCAGTTGTGCGAACACGTCGATAGCCATGCCCAGTTGGCCTTTGCCACCATCAATAATCACCACTTCAGGAATTTTTGATGCTTCAAGTGCTTTACCATAGCGACGGCGAAGCACCTGAGTCATTGCCGCATAGTCATCCCCCGGCGTAATGCCTTCAATATTAAACCGGCGATATTCAGCACGTACCGGCCCATTGGCATCGAACACCACACAAGACGCAATGGTTTGCTCACCCATAGTATGGCTGATATCGAAACACTCCATACGCTGAATGGCCGGTAAGCCCAACAGTTCGGCCAGCGCTGCGAGGCGTTGATGGATAGTCGATTGCTGTGATAATTTCGTGACCAACGCCGTCGAGGCGTTAGTGCGCGCCAGTTTCAAATACCGCGCCCGATCCCCTCTGGGATGCGCTTGTATTTGGACTTTTCTGCCCGCCAACTCACTTAACGAACCGGCCAAAAGATCTTTTTCCGGCAGAGAAAAATCGAGCAGAATTTCACCGGGCAACGTCCGCATTTGACTGCCTTGCAAATAGAATTGTCCAACGAAAGTCTGTACCACTTCGGCCAGTTCAGTACCTTGGGGTACTTTAGGAAAATAGCTGCGGCTACCCAATACCTTGCCCTGACGGATAAATAAGACATGCATGCAAGCCATTCCAGCGTCGAATGCCACACCAATAACGTCCAAATCCTCATCGGTGCCAGAAACAAACTGCTTTTCGGTTACCCTTCTCACCGCCTGGATTTGATCGCGCGCGCGCGCTGCCTCTTCAAAGTTGAGCGCCTTGCTGGCCAGTTCCATGCGTTCAACCAATTGATTAAGCACCTGCTGATCCTTGCCGGACAAAAACAGACGGACATAATCGACCTGATGCTGGTAGGCCTCGTCGCTGACAAGTCCCTCTACGCAGGGGCCAAGACAACGGCCTATCTGGTACTGCAGGCAAGGTCGGGAGCGATTGCGGTACACACTGTCCTGGCACTGGCGTATAGGGAACAATTTTTGCAGCAACGCCAGCGTTTCCCGTACCGCGTACCCATTGGGGAACGGACCGAAGTACTCCCCTTTCGCGTGTTTGGCGCCGCGGTGAACACTTAACCTGGGGTGGGTATCGCCGCTCAGAAAAATTAGCGGATAGGATTTATCATCGCGCAGCAATACGTTATATCGTGGCTGGAATAGCTTGATGTAGTTGTGCTCTAACAACAATGCTTCGGTCTCGGTGTGCGTGATGGTCACATCGATTTGCGCAATGCTCTTGACCAACGCTTCCGTTTTTCGGCTGGAAAGTTGTAGACGAAAGTAACTCGCCAGACGTTTTTTCAGGTCTTTTGCTTTACCGACATAAATGACCGTTTCCGACGCGTCATACATACGGTACACGCCGGGTTGGCTGGTCACGGTTTTGAGAAATTCTGCTGGATTGAAGCTATCACTCACTGCTAAATAAATTCTCCGCATTAAACAACCCATGGCGGATGGCCAGATGGGTCAACTCCACATCACCGTTGATGTTAAGTTTACTAAACATTCGATAACGATAACTGTTTACTGTCTTGGGGCTTAAGTTCAGCTGTTCAGAAATCTCATTCACTTTTTGCCCCTTGGTAATCATTAGCATAATCTGTAGTTCACGTTGGGACAAACATTCAAAAGGCGTCTCAGCCTGTGGTTCTAACTGGCTTAACGCCATCTGCTGCGCAATGTCAGAGGCAATATAGCGCTTACCCGCATTGACCGAACGAATGGCGCAAATCACCTCTTGCGGTGCCGCAGCTTTACTCAGATAACCTGAAGCGCCCGCCTGCATAACCTTAGCAGGTAACGGGTTCTCAGTGTAAATAGTGAGCATGATAACTTTGATATCAGGGGAATATCGTATGATTTTACGGGTCGCCTCGAGCCCACCGATGCCTGGCATGCTCATATCCATCAGCACCACATTGACACAATTGCTGCGGCACCATTTTACCGCATCCTCGCCACACTGCGCCTCTCCAACGACCTTAAAGCCTTTGATATCTTCAAGAATGCGCCGTATCCCTGCACGCACCAATTCGTGGTCATCAACAAGAAAAACGCTTATCAAAGAGAAAATCTCCAAAAACCAAAAAAGGGAATGATGTAATCTGAATCAAATTCTGTAGCATAATATTACTGTTTTTCAAGTAAATAATGAATACAGAAATTCGTTAATACTAAAAGATGTCAACAGCAAAATTTTAAGTGACTCATTTTAGACAGATCAATGAATCCTTCGCAAGAGAATTTCGCCCTAACAACCGTTGTTTTACCAACGTAATACCAAACCGGGCAAACGAGGACCAAGACATAAATCTTCTTGGCTATTTGCTTAAAAAGCACTCATAAAAACAGTTGGTTATCGGATAATTTGCTAATTGTTTTATTATTCTAAATAATTTTTATCAAAAATATTTTCAGCGAAAAAGATTAATTATTACTTCAATTTTCACTTTTTAAGTCTGCATATGTATATTGCTGCTCACGTTTAATTAACCGTATCAATCACCTTGTTTACCTAACAAATTAAATAAAATGTCCGACTTGGACCCGACTTCACACTTCGGGGTGTTAAACCAGGTTTCGTTAAATATTCGCACAAAATCTGTTATAATCAACCGGAAACGGGCGGTTATGGTTACCCAGGTAGCCGACGCGGCTGACACGACAATTGAGCAACGAGGAAACGCAATGGGCAATGTTGAATTTTCTACCGATAAGGACGCGGCAGTACTGGCGCAGGAGCTGAACTGCATGAAGTCTATGGTTACGCTGATCTTGAAGGCTATGGGCCAGGCGGACGCGGGTAAGGTGATTATGAAAATGGAAAAATATATCACTGAACTGGAAGATCCCGCCCAGGCGGAAGTTTTTAGTAATACAATTAAGCAGATTACGTTCGCTTATAGGCAGTAAAGGCGGCAAAGCGGCTCATACCGTGGCAGTGCCCCAGCCATATGCCACGGTATGGTCAAAAACCTTATACATAACTATGATAATATTCATCCCCCGTCCTCAGCGATGTTTACGATGAATGAATCTAATACTTAAGGCACTATTGGGCGCCCTTGTGGTTGTGTTGATTGGCTTATTATCCAAAACACGCAATTATTATCTAGCAGGGTTGCTTCCTTTGTTCCCAACGTTCGCGCTAATAGCGCATTACATTGTAGGCAACGCGCGTGGCATAGACGCTCTGCGTTCTACTATCATTTTTGGCATCTGGGCAACGATTCCTTATCTAGTATACTTAATCTCACTCTATTTTTTGGTCGGTTCGATGCGACTGTCTTACGCCCTGCTATGCGCAACGCTTTTCTGGTCAGCAGCAGCGTGGTTGCTGGTGATTTTTTGGCGCATAGGTTATGGCTTGAATTAAAACCAAACAGTCTGCTACAAATCATAATTTCCTATTGAACTAACGAGAAAAACTGTACTTTATGCGGTCAAAAGCACGCTATAATCAATAGAAATGGCGGGAGATCATGATGAGCAAGATTTTTTTTTGGATGATTGTTACTTTAGTCGTATCAAGCCTCAGTGGATGCATTGAACCACGGCATACTTCCGCACCCGTGCCACAAGGGAGCCCACAAAATGTCGGAAATTGTACTTGCAGCAGCTTGATAACCTGCTCTTGTGGACCCTCGACCAAGCCTTAAGTTTCTATTGGTATCCGAAGGCGTATGGCACCAGCTCCTTTTGGATTTATGCACCTGGTCCGCACCCCTTCTTCCAGGGCTGTATTTACAATGAACTTAACCAGACCACTTGAGATTCATTCATATTTTCCAAGGCCCATAGTTCATGATGTTCCCTGCGCGCTTGGTTGGGCGTTAGACCGTAAGTTGAGATAAACAGCCGATTAAATGCAGCCGGCTCAAACTGCCAATAATACGCAATTTCGGCCACTTTCCATTGACGGTATTGAGGTTTGAGCAACATTCTGGTTGCCGCGACCACCCGTTTTTTGCGAATGTGGGCCATGATGCCGCCAAAAGGCTCAAATAACCGATATAAAGAGGAACGTGAGAGGCCAAATTTTTGGCAAATCAGTTCTGAACCCAATGCGGCAACCCGTAGATTTTCTTGCACAAAATCACATACTCGGGTGATTATATGCAGCTTGGTATCCATCATGATAGGTTGTATGGGTGCATGAGAGGATCGTATTGCTGAAATCACAAAATCAATAATAGGCCGGGCGACTTTATTAACCTCGCCATCACTAAAATTAGCGCTATAGCTCAATAAAGAAGCCATATTAGACGCAATCATCTTGCTAAGGAAATCTTTTTGATTAATTATTTTCCCGTGTAACTCACAACTATTATCAATTTCGAATAATAAGGCCCGAGGGATTGCCATATAAAGCACATCAATATAGTTCCCTAACCTGCTTTCGATAAGGTTCATTTTTATTGGTTGCAAAACATCTAAAATGACAACATCACCGGGAGAAAGATTAATATCTAAACGGCCAGCTTTACCTTCAATACCACCGGTTACGACTGCCATCAAAATAAAATGATCGTTTAGATTATCATATTTGTGGGGAAAATTAATCAGGCTTTGCGCCGTGGATTGTAACCGTCCACAAATAAACACATCGAAATGATGTGCCTCGACGGTCCAGTGTAAATGCTCAGCCTGTGAGTGTGAAAAATTGGATTCAAGCAACGATGCATTGATTCCTGAGCGCCACCGGTCCACCTTGGAGGTCGTGCTTTCAGTAATAAGCGATTTATCATTAATAATACGACTGTTATGATTTTTCATCTGAACGCTTATAGAGATCCGAAGGAATTTATTGTGCCCCGCATACAGCCAGAGCACTACCATAATATCGTAGCATTATGAAAATAAATAATTTAAAGGTTTCTGATTTTTCTTATTGAACTTTATTATAAAGATATAGCGCTTTCTATGCAAGCCCTCTTTTGGCACAACCGTCGCAGCGATATGCTTATCAAACACCGAGCACGATGCCAATAACTAATTGTAATTATTGATAATTTTATATGGATTAACTGCAGTGGTAGGTAAAGGTTCTCACTCTCGATGGACACGGCAATGCTGTCCCCAAGCCACAGAGATAATATCGGTATAATAACGGAAAAAATTGATCTATATCCAGATTTCCAGCCCAGTAAAAGCGCAGTATCTACCCGGTCACCCATTGCGAAGTGACAGATAGCAGTTATCTATGGTTAAGGAATAGGTATGTCCAAGAAACCTGGTGAAAATTCAAGTAAAAGCAGTGTTAACACTCAATCAACTGAGTCCAAAAGCGGCAAAAATGAGACTCAAGCTACTACCGCAGGTGAGGGTAAACACCAAACCATGCAAACTAAACCGGGACATGATAAAGAACAAAACCCAAAAGCACATGCAAACAAGCATAAGTAACGCTTGTTAGTCGGTTAAAAATGTAAATACCGTGCCGGATGCCATTTGCTACTCCATCCGGCTTTATAAGCATACAACAATATAGATTATCTCTCCCTTTATTCTTGGTTATTCTCTGCCCTCAATCCACAAAAGCGAATATACCCAAATCTTTCATTTTCAGGTACGTCGACAATCGCAAGCATTTTCGCGGCGGTTCCCTGTTGCAAGAGTTATAACCTATCATACTTCAGATTGCATGCATGTTGGCAATCCCAGCCTTAACGGGGCGGCGGAAGGTTGTATCCAAATCTGTTCATACAAATCTGTCTTCGCGTCCCCCGCCACTTGCTTGGGTCAGCGCCCGGGGATTGATGAACCTCAGCGATCAGGTTCATCCTTCGGTCCAACGCAAGCGATGTTCAAATCTGTTCCAGATATATTTGCCGCTGCGTCGCCGCTTTCCTGCCATTTGCATTGTTTAGGCTATAGGCGATTTATATTATCGATAAAAGTGGCGGCATTGAGCTAAGCCAGCGAGAGCTGTGCATGGTGGACTTACGAGCCCTACACGGATCGATAACACAAGCGTGCTACCTCTTTATATATGTCATGTCGTTGGCTATTGAACAGTAGCACGGGCAACTTGCATATATTCGATAGCGCTTATGGCCTGTAGTGATTTTATAGCTAATGCTGTACTGCTTATCATTGGCGGTGCTAAGAGAATTATATGGAGGGGGCTGATTGAGGCAACAAGGTGATTTATGCGTCGCTTAACGTATTATTTAAGCACAAATTGTATAAAAAATTATTTTTTTATTAAGAATAAATAAGGGGATATTATGAAGGATAATGTAAACCTAAATACGGTGTTTTGTGTTGGTGGGTCGTGCAGGGTTCGAACCTGCGACCAATTGATTAAGAGTCAACTGCTCTACCAACTGAGCTAACGACCCAACGCCGAGCATTATTATCTAGTCGGCCTTCACTGTCAAATGTTTCGTGTTTTTTTTTGACACTATGCAAAGAACCGCGCCCAAAGGCTAATTCTTTTGGTCGCATTGCCACCATCATTAACCCTTTGTTAACAATGATGGTTGTATATTAAACAAAAAGAGATTGATAACTTCTATCTTTTTTTAGTCCTAGTCCTAAATAGCGAAGGCGACATATGGAAATGTCGGCGAAATAATGCACTAAAATGTGCATGATTACAAAAGCCACACTGTAAGGCAATATCAGCCACCCGCTGTGTGGAAGTTAACAACAGCTCTCCGCCTTTTTTAAGACGTTTTTCTATCAGCCATTTCTTTACAGGCATGCCGTACTGTTGAATAAAAAATGAATTTAACTTATGTACTGAAAGTTCCAATTCTTGTGCGTAACGTGTTACTGGCCATTGCTTGTGGTAGTTTTTCTCAAAAAAATCGAGCAACGTATCATTAATATTTATACCGATAAACTGATGGAGTAAATCAGAAAAATATTGCTTATCAGCCCCTAGGCAATAAAGATATAAAAAACAAAGAGGTAAATTCATATCCATTTCCATTAGTTTTTTTGCACTTTCTATTACCGAATTATCTACAGGTAAGATTTTAAATCTTTTTTTATTGTGGTCGAAATAGGATACTTTGCAAATCATCGGGGAAATAAGCTCTTGATAGAATGGTAATAAATTTACAGGATAACAAGTGATAATAATAATATCATCTTGATTCGATTTAATAAAAAACGAATTTTCTTCTACTACCACCATGTGGTTTGATGCAATCCCCCGTAATTTACCGTCGATAAGCAGTAAACCCTCTTTTTTAAACAGTATAAATTGTAACCCATTCATTAATACGTCCAGATCGCTCTTTGTATGGACCACACGTGATCAATATATGTACCGTAGTTATATTCAACAACAGCATAATCAAAGAACAATTAGCGTCAGTAGGATTGTTTTTTATGTTTTTAACGAGAAAAAAGATGTCCTTTCGATAATTTTATGTCCAGTACGCTTACATCGCGAGACAGTGCTCACTGACATTTCAACTTCTCGCCCTGGTCAACCTGGTGGCTACGTCAAATGCAGGACACGGCCCAATGACACCGATTCAGACGATATCCGCATATCCTGACGGTACAGTTTGGTCAACACATACCCTCACAACCATATTAACTCATTAAAATTTATAGTATTAATTTAATTACTTTGCAAAATTACCACTAGTGCTGCAGTTGGTTTTTTTCAACTATTTTTTTTAAACTCAATAAAATTTGATTAAAGTCATCATTTTTATAGTGACTCAATGATTCTATAACAACTGCGGTTCTTTTAGCCTACCAATGAAATACTCCAGGTGAAGGACTGTGCGGGGAAAACGTATTTATCATCGAAAGTGGGGAGTTTGTTTCATGTCTATCATCCGTACCCGACTGAAATTATTCGGCGGCGACACCGTAGTGGTGCATTGTTCTGAAAAATGTAATATTCATTTATTATCTGAAAATCAGCAGACCACTTACAACTCTGTTCTGGGTTTTGGCGATATTTTAGGGGTCAGTGACCGTGCGAGCGCCTACTTAGGAGTGCCTTATAGCGGTTTGTGGAGTGTGGTGATCGATGCTAAAAGTGAAAGTCCTGAACATTCGGTTAGTTATCTGCCTGCATAATTATAATGCGCTATAACATATACCTACGCGTGCCTGACAACATCACGATGTTGCAGCACCAGAATAACGTTCTGGAAAAGGCTAAGGTCCCCTTCACTGTTTAGCATCAGCATAATAGTCGCCGGATGAGTCCGGCGTTCTGGTCACTTAGTTAACACTGCAACATCTTTAGTATCTGCATTTAGTCATACAAATCACCCTCCCACCGCCGTCATCACCGTTTTTCCGGCTTAGCAATTTCATGCGCACGCAACAAATTATTTGCATAGTGTTAGCAAACGATTATGTTTAAAACTGTCGATTGAATTTCGCGCTGCGCCCAACGCAGCATATGATGATAAAAACTCATCCCATTGCTATAAGGAAGCGTTCACATGGCAAAAATTCTGATTCTCTACTATTCCATGTATGGCCATATTGCCACCATGGCAGAAGCGGTGGCAGAGGGTGCAAGAAAGGTCAGTGGTGCCGAGGTCGAGATCAAGCGGGTACCTGAAACCATGCCTGCGGATCTATTCGCCCAGGCCGGTGGAAAACCGATGCCAAGCATACCTGAGGCCAAACCCCATGAATTAGCCGATTACGATGCCATTATCTTTGGTACGCCGACCCGCTTTGGCAATATGTGCGGACAAATGCGTACTTTTCTGGACCAAACGGGCGCACTTTGGGCATCGGGCGCGCTGTACGGTAAAATAGGCAGCGTTTTTACTTCCACCGGCACCGGTGGTGGTCAAGAACAGACCATAACGTCTACGTGGACCACATTGGCCCATCACGGCTTTATCTTAGTCCCCATAGGCTATGGGGCAAAACAACTGTTTGATCTATCACAGGTCCGGGGCGGGACGCCTTATGGGGCATCAACCATCGCCGGGGGCGATGGTTCGCGTCAACCCTCAGCGACAGAACTTGAAATCGCGCGTTATCAGGGTGAGCATGTTGCGGGCATCACTTTGAAAATGATTAGCTAAGCTCATAGGCCCCACCAGAAAAGCGCGTCATCGGCTGCCATCCAACCCGCGCTTTTCTGTTATCCTATTATTCCAATGTTTTTGGCCTGTGGCCGAATTGTCCTTTTGGGCAGTTAACGTATCGAAAGACCAAAATAATACTAACATTCAGTCATAATAAATCGGTCAACTAACAATTCGACTGTGCATATAAATAACCTCGATAAGCAAGGAGGATCTCGCAGAACATCTATTTTAGATAATTTTTCCAGCGGGAGTTCCGCGGGTTAAATATGACAATTTCGGGCCACAATGGGTGGTTTTTCCGACATTAGGGAATATCAATAGGACAACATCAACGGTATCCATATTTACTCTTTGTTACCCTATTCGAAAGAGCTATGCTTGAAATTTCAATGCTCATCGCAAAATTGATTTTTAACTTCTAGACATTTTCAAAATACGGACCAAAATGATATGCTATGCTTAACTCAAGCAGAGCAGTGGAATCGAACAATTTATCTTATCTGTCCGATAGATTTAAAACTATGGGCAGGCAGAAAATAATGGGCCCCGATAAACTTACTCAGGTAAGATCAAGGAATGAGCGAGCTCAACACCTCTGTGGTGTTAAAGACAACGGAGATGCTCTAGAGATTTCCATCTATAGGCTTTTACTCGCCCATAACGATTATCTGGTTGCGAGTCATCAATCTTAACAGAGAGATTTGCGTCAACCCCTTGAGTTTAATATCAATGACTGAAACGGCGGATTCCCTATGCCGTAACAAGCACTGGTTTACCAATGCACCGGGAATATTATATTTATCACTCTCTTTTAACGGATTAATACAAATTTATGGGAAAAGTTGATTTTTTAATGCAATTTAGACGCTGCACCTCGGTAGAGACTCTGGAAAAAGTTATCGACCATATGAAGCAAAGGTTGCCTGATGAAGAACTGGTAGAATTTTACGGCGCGGCCGATCACCGCTTAGCCGAACTTACCATGGGCAAACTCTTTGACAAGGTTCCCTGCTCAGTGTGGCAGTTTGTTAAGTAACTATACCCTAGTTAACTTGAGTGGCAGGAAAGCAGCGACGTAGCAATAAATCTGTTTGGAACAGATTTGAACAGTGCTTGCGCTGGCCTGTAGGGGGCCTCAGGGATGAGGTTCCCCAGTTCCCAGGAGTAGACTCAAGTAAAAAGACCGGGGTGAGCAGGAAAAAATTATTATTGTATTGCAATAACCTGTCTCGCAGACCAAAAACCAGACGATAGGTGAAAAGTGGCTATCCCACCAGAGGAATATCCACCCGACATGTAGACGTGCGCTATCTCACTGAGAAATTGCACAAATATGTTATAAGTAGATACGTTATGAAAAGAGATAGCATTGGTAATTATGACGCAACACTGCGTGTTAAACATCATCAAAGCGCTAATCAACCGAATTTTTTCTCACGATTGTTAGATCGCTGTCGTAAAAATTCGTATCCTAGTTCCGTCACGCCACCTGTTACCATCACGCGAGAAAACGTCAATTTTGCGGTAAAGTCAGCAATACCAAATTGGCAATGTTCTACTAACCCCTCACTGTCTGCATAACTGATAGCTTTTGCTACCTGTTGAAAATCGTCCACTGCGTCTTGCGTAGCTGCTTCGGGAGTGAACAACTTCCTTCCGGCGCAAATTTCTTCAAGCGTATTTTCAAGTATAAACCCTAGTGTCTTCATAATTATTAACCTGCTAACGAAAAAAAATACCTACATTTAGATCACATTTATTATCTGTTATTAGAAATAGTATATTCGACGGGCAGAAGAATGCTCGTGTTAAAAAAAATTAATAATATCCTTCTGAAAAGGACCTTTAGCCCAGTGACAAAAACTATACAACATGATTTATACAGATTTTTATCTTGGTTGATTGATAAAAAAAACTGTCCCTTATCCTATCATATCACCGAGCTGAAATAGACCGTCTGACAGCACCGCTTCGTACTTTATCGACGCTTGGCAACACCGGTTATCCGGGCAATATTGTTACTCAATAAATCGATATCAGCTCGGTAGGAGACGTCCGAACGTTGCCGCATTTCTTGCAACGCTGTATCAACTAAGCCAACGATTTCAGTAGTTTTCTCTCGGCCAAGAGAAGATATCAGTGCCGCGACTACTATTTCTAACGATTCAACCATGGCATGAAGATCCTTTTCTGAGGCTTCTTTTTGAGCTAGCGTGATCAGCAATTGAGATAGCAAGTTGTTCATTGTAGCTCCTTGTGGTGATAAAGATGACTCGACCGACTTATCAAAAACCTGATGCACCCAAATTTTCCAGCATAATAATTTATAATGTTAATTTTTATCAAACGACTTTTTTTGCTAGAAAAAAACCGTGATAAATCTAAAATTTTTATGTTTTAGTCTGTTGCATAAATAAAAACGGCTACCCCATGGGATAACCGTTGCGTGACACATAGCCAAGCTTATTATTGATTAACTTGCCAAAAGTAACGCCTGTTTTTCGTGCGCTGGTCGGATTGATGTCGCTAAAGACGTCAGTAAGTTCTTCACCACCATTGCCGAGGGTGATAAAGGCAACCGTGAAGACATATTTAACGTCAAGGGCAGCGGCAAACCGGGACTGATAATGCGTGACATCCAGGCATTCGCCGAACGAACTACTGTGGTAGCGGTCGATTCAGGCAATACTGCGGCGCCCATACCACTGGCTACTGCAGCGGTCAGCGTGGCAATAGAGTCGATTTCCCCAATAATTTTGGCACTCAGTCGTCGAAGTGAAAAAGCCTCGTCGACACGTTTACGTATGGCTGAAAAATCACAGGGCAAATAAAGTTGTCTATTGGCGACAGCGCTTAATTCAATGCTCTTGCCAGGATCATCCTGGGTGCCCACCAGATAGAGATCTTCTTTTAATAATGAAAGGCTATTAATTCCTGCATATATCGCAGGATCATAATGCACGGCTAAATCGAGATGGCCGCTGCTGACTTTTTCATTAAGCACTGTAGAACTGTTTTCGTGCAGGTAGACGGTCAATTGCGGATATTGGTCACGTACCGATTGTAGTAGCGGCATAATCAGTGGGCAGGAAGACGTTCCAGGAGCCAGACCAATGGAAACGTGCCCATTTAAGGTTTGGTCTACGTTGCCCACGGCTTTTTGTGCTATTTCACACTGCTGCAAAATAGCACGAGCATGTGAATAGAGGATCCTACCCGCCTCAGTCGGCGTCACACCCCGTTTTGTTCGTACAAGAAGTTTTTGGTCTAATTCACTTTCCAGAGTGGCAACCTGTTGACTCAATGCCGGTTGAGCAATATGCAGAACTTCCGCCGCCTGAGTTAGGCTACCGATATCGACGATTTTTACAAAATATTTGAGTCGCCTTAAATTCATTTCTGCCTCCGCCGCAGCTTAACCATTACTTATGTAACAGAGGCTGCAAGAAACAGACCAAATATAAAATTACCATCAGTAAAAATGAGAAAAAACACGTTTTACAGTTAAATAAGAATAAGTTATGACCAATATATTATTCCAGTTAACTCTATTCTCGTGGCTATAGAGACGGTGAGATAAACATCAACTACGCAAAATGCACCATGAGGATGCATTATCACGCCGCATGGTGCTAACCTGTATGTATACCCGTTATACTTCAAGCGGCAGGTACGTTGGCAATACTCAGCCCATCCCTGGGCCTCGCCCCTAGTGTGGCCGCGACAGGTCGCGTTCAAATCTGCTCCTGCAGACAGATTTGTCTCTGCGTCGCCGCCTTCCTGCAACTCGAACTATTTAGGGTATATATCCAATACCTGCCAAACTTCACTTTTCAGGTTTTTGGCTTTTCCCTTCGCTCACCCCAGACTTTTGCCTGAGTCAGCGCGGGAGCGAAGGATTAATCTCATCGCATAGACCCATGCTTCGGTACAAGCACATCCGCTGTTCCTGTCGGTTACCGACAGATTGATCGCTGCGTCACCGCCTTCGGGCAACGCAGATTATTTAAGATATATTATGTATGGTAGCCTGCATCGCGATAGCCCGGAGCTAACCGTGTGACTTAATGTTTATCGTCGCCACTGTTTTCAATAAGTTTTTCTCTTCTGCCAGGCAGCATTCTAATTAACGTATTATCGCGAACAACATAATGATGGAATAGCGCTGCCAATGCGTGCAACCCAATAATAAAATATCCGGTATTAGCAATCAATTCGTGGAGATCTTTTAAGGTAAATTGCAGCATCCCATCAGGGGCATCAGTTACTGGCATCGTATAGCTAAAGAATGTCCATTCTTTGCCGCCAAAGTACAGTGAGAGCACACCTAACAAGGGTAACCCAATGAACATGATATAAAGAACAATATGTATCAATTTAGCGAAAAACATTTGCCAACGAGCTGGCGCGGGAACGATATCCGGCGTAGTAGAAAACCATTTTGCCACCACTCGCACAAGCATCAACAGCATAACGCTTACACCAGTTGTGTAGTGAACGGTCAGTAGCGTCGCCCGCAAACTGCCACCTCTGGCGGCAAAACCTTTAAGCTCCATTGCAGCATAAGTAACGACAATTAAAATAAATATTGTCCAATGAAAAAATATCTGCAAAGACCCATATCTGTTTTTCATATTTCCCTCATAAAAATCATAACCAATCACCTTGGGTGCAATAGCCTTGGCTACCAGCAACAATAAATTGTGTATCCCCGCAAAACTCAACAGTACAAACCTGTTGGTAATACTCGGCCCTTACCTGGGCCTGGGCCTTACCTGTGACAGGTCACGTTCAAATCTGCTGCTGCAGATTCGGCCTCGGCCCCCCCCAGTATTACTGTGTCGTAAGCTACCGAGGATGGGTTGCGTTGCCGCTTTTGTGTCATTCGAATGATGTAACTATGAAATAGCCGATCATTGAAGTTTCAATAAACGCTGCTCAATTTCCTGGCGTCGTCCCCGATCAGCCAGCTCCCTACCGGGACGAACTGGCGCCTTTAATGCTTTGTTCAAGTAGCGCCGCGCCTCATCCTTGCGTTTTTGCTCCAATAAAAAATCACCATAGAAAAAATTTGCATCTATTCCATCCGGATTAATAGCCAATGCTTGCTTCAACAATTGCTCTGCCCGCTTGTCATCCCCAAACCTTATCGGCCAACCGGGGACCTGATAATACAGCGCGCCCAAGCTAGTATAGGCCGAACCTGACAATGCCTCAGGATTGAGACGTAGAGCCAATTCCAATTTCTGTTTTGCATCTTTCACTAGACCCAGTGCGCCAAGTCCTCCTTTGCTACCGGCCCAGCTGCTCTTGACAATTGCCGACCAAATTAATATATCGACACGAGTATGATCCTGGCTACTGATCCGATCGGCGTTGACACTCAGCTTTTCCAGACAGTCGCTTTGTTGCTTCGCAGGGACCTGATATTCACAAATCGCCCACTGCTTTTGTATTGCGGCCAAATCATCCTGTGCGTAGACCGTTGCCGTACTAAGCAGAAGAATTAATAAGTAGAATAGTTTCATGATGAATGCTCATTGTCAGGCAAATCATGGGAATGCTGTTCAATCACATTGAGCTTTTTTGCTATGGCATTATCCACCACATGCGGAAATAGCGCGTTGATTTTTACAAATATTTTCTCTGGCCAGCCGAGCCAAAGACGCTTGTGCTCTTTACTTAAAGCCAACACGGCCTGCTGGGCAACCCACTCCGCGCTGTCGACGCGATTTCCCAATGCTGAGTTTAAGGCATTTACTGAAGCGGTATTAAGCGGAGTACGGGTTGCTCTGGGCGCAAAATAGAGCACGTTTATTCCCGTTGAAGCCAGTTCACGGCCTAAAGCCTCGCTAAAACCGCGAAGCGCAAATTTGCTGGCGCAATAGATGCTGTAACCAGGGTAACCTATGCCGCCGAAACTCGAGCCAATATTCATAATGATCCCTGGGTTATTCAAGTAAGGAAGCATTGCGCGGCTGAGCAGCACCGGGACCTGAATATTTAGCGACAACTGCTCAGCGATATGGTCTTCAGATTGATCTTTTAACCATGCAAACCGACAGGTGCCGGCATTGTTGATCAGAATATCAATACCCCCATTTCGGGCAATGACACTTTGTAATAAAACCCTGTCTTTTACGGAGCCGAGATCACCATCAATAATTTGGTGACGCTCAGGATAAGGTAATGTTCGTCTAATCGAGTCCAGCACCTTGACGTCTCGCCCATGTAAAAAAAGCGAGGCTTCATGGTTAGCCAATTCCATTGACAGCGCACGACCAATGCCACCGCTGGCGCCGGTCAACAAAATACGCTTGCCTTTAAGTTTCATAATGGCTCCGTAATACTGCGCAGCATATCGCCATAAAGCTGATAGACAACTTTTGCGGCATGAATAATCGCGTCGCAATCGTTTGGTTTATCAACTTTATTCATTAGTTTTTCAAAAAACTTTAAATGCTCTTTATCAAGTGAGCCATGGGAACTTAAATAGCGGGTTGCTTGCGCAGGAAGGCCCAACCCTGTTTCCAGCTGTCCGGCAATTGTCGTGGCAATGGCTACACTGGTTCCTTCCAGAACCTGTACCATCCCGAATATCGCCATAGGATTAGCGCGGTTGATTTGGTCATAAAGGAAAGAAATCATCAATTCTATAGGCAATCCTGGTCGTCCTTTACGCACGGTGTTAGCATCTCCACCGCAGGCAGTAATGTCATCAAGTATCCATTCCTGATGCCCATACTCTTCATCTATATATTCAGCAATTGCGCCGCGCACCCACTCTTGATCCATATTCAATCGACTACCCGCAGCCATCAATAACGGAACAGTATGGCTGACATGATAAAATGCCTGAGTCAGAAAAGAGATATACATAGAGGCATTAATATTTCCACTACGGCAATATTCAATCACGGGAGCAGAAAGCAGGTATTGTCGTTCAACAGCGGTGTGATTTTGTAATTCAACATAAAAACTCATTGGTCTTTCCCCGAGCACAACTGATTAATCTGGGCATGATATCGGTTAAATATATGTTCCCGTTTTGGGCGACCATTATCGGTAAGCAACCCATTTTCCCTACTAAATTGCGCAATGATGTAATGGTGAATTTGTGCATAATCTGGTATGCGGTTATTCAAAAGGGCGATTTGCTCGTCAAGCTGTGGTTCATAACCAGGCACAATCTGCACCACAGCAACGTTAACCGGCATGTTATCGCCAAATAACACCACGCGGGCAATTGCCGGACAAAGTTGCGCTTCGGCTTCAATCCATTCCGGTGAGACGTTGCGGCCGAAAGCGGTAATCATCACATTTTTTTTGCGCCCAGTTATATATAAAAAACCGTCTGCGTCGATATGGCCTAAATCGCCGGTGGCAATGGTATCGGTCACGTTAGGCTCACCGATATATCCAAGCATTGACGTCCCATTGACCAGGATTTCTTGATCGTCGGCAATAGTGACCTGACAATGAGGCAACGGTTTACCAGCCGATCCACTCCGGACCCGGCCTGGGCCATTCATGGCGACCACCGAACCACATTCCGATAGCCCATATCCTTCATAGACCGGTAAACCCACCCGCTGTGCCTGCTCCAGCATCCCTGGAGCAACCTTACCACCGCCGACCGCAATAAAACGAAAGTGCGAAGATAACGTGGGTTGCATGGCACAAAGTCTGACTAACAGGCGTAGCAATTCGGGAACCAACACCACACTGTGAGGTTGCCAGCGCTGCAACGCCTGAGACAGTATGCTCGGAGAAAATTGACTGGAACCCGTCATGCCAATCACCTGCAATGGGGGTAGTCTGCTCGTCACACCAGCCAACAGCGGCACATAAATACCGGTGATATTTTCCAATAAAGTGGCAAGCGGCAGCAGTGCTAGATGATGCTGAATATTTACCGGTGCCACTCGTTGCGCGATGGATTCTGAAACCATCATCATCTGCGCTACGCTCAAACAAACCCCTTTGGGTCTACCCGTGGTCCCCGAAGTATAGGTAATTTTGGCGGTATTCGACGGTAGCACTACCGGGTTTATCGGAACCCGTCTTTGCAACGGTAAATGAAAGGATTTGGTGGTATTCCATCCATCACGTGCCGGACCGATCAGTGCGTCCACACCGCTGCTTTCCAATAACCATTCTTGTTGTTGGGCACTGAAGAACATCGGGATAGGAACAATCACAATGTGGGCCAGCATGCATGCCAAATCGACCAAAGCCCACTCCAACCCGTTATCAAGCAGTAGGGCTAGCCGCGCGATCTTTTCGTTCAATAATTGTTGGGCCAGCGCGTTCACTTGACTATGGAGTTCGGCGTAGCTCAAACCCTGTTCAGGGCCGCAAAGTGCCATGCGGGATGGATCAACTGCGGCTATAGCTGCTATGCGGTCAAATAAAGTCATAGCATAGCCATTTGCGGTTTGGGGAAAATAGCCGGCATGGGCCCGAATAACGATAATAAAATACTGCTCTTACTGAGAATACGAAAACCCTGTGATAAGTCCCCCACCATCACACTCGGTGAGCTTAGATAATAACTGCCCCAGGACTGCGCCTCTGCGCCGATATGCTCCGGCAAGGCCGCGGCGAGCTCCACCGGGACTAAATGCAGATGATGGAAAACATTACGCAGCTTATGTGTACCGGTAAAAACCACAAATTCAAGCTGGTTTTCAAATAACAACCGGCATAACGCGGCAAACATGGTTCTAGCATTGCCCGATTCGGCACAGGCAAAATTGCCAATCTCTACCAATCCAACACGTGATACCGGCTTATTCAACTTGCTTGACGCCACCTGTTCTACCGGTCGGTCAAGGTAATGTTCGAGATAGAGTGCGCCGGATATGGCGGGATTAAGGCCACAGGCGCCAATCAACGTACCATCAGCACGATAAAGTCCTAATATATAAGGAAGAAAATGAGGAATAACGGCATTGAATTCCCGCTGATATTCTTCTTGAATATATTTTTGCAGAATTGCTTTGTGCTGGGGTTCCCGAGCCAAAACCAAGTGAAACGGCGCCGCAGTAGTCATGCTCATAACCCTCCTCAGTATGATAAAGAAGAGCATATAGGGGCATGCTTAAGGCAATGTTAGTAAGGGGGAGGCAAATGGGCATCCATAGTGAACATTTGTAACAAAATGTAATATTAGAAAAATAACCAGAAATGCGGTATAGCACCGGCAGGGTATCGCATTCACGATCATATTCCAGGAGAACCCAACTGCATATCAGTCATTATAAGTGTCCCTGGCATAATGGAGTCACGGCTATCCGCCCTACCGGACGAGGGTTATAGCGTATTTTGCTAATACCGCCATACGGTTAGATTATCGAGCTATCAAAGGTGATCGCCTCGCTGGTCAAGAACCGTTTCGGCAAATAACGGTGATAGTTTCGCTTCTCGCAGAATTCTATAAACTCATCAAGATTATTAGCGCCGACCTTATCGTAAAGCGTCTGCATATAATTGTTAAAGGTGTTAGCTGCAAGATGTAATCTCTTTGCGACTTCTTTCGCCTTTAGCCCTTGTAGTCGGTAAAAAAATATTTCGCATTGGCGCTCGGTAAAATAATCATCCGGTTTGGTCAGCAATAATGAGCCGGGGAGATTTCGCTTGATAAAGTCATTTATTGAGTAAACATTAAGTTTTTTGTCATACCCAAACATGCCTACGCATTCTTTATTGTTATTAAAAAATGGAATCTTATGAAAGATATATGGATAGTCTACCGCTGTAGGGTGTAGTTCAAGCGTAGAATAAGATGTTTCCGTTTCCCACGTTTTTTTATATTGTTTACTAAACCCGTCCACCACTTCAACATCGTCAAATAGCTTAGATTTAATTTCATTATCAAGTTTACCCATTGCACAGCTTGGGGACTTCACACCATATAATTCTGCTGTAGCTTGATTGCAATAAATCAATCTACCTTCTTTATTCCGTATAATGAATGAAAAATTCAGTTGATCTAATAATGATCGTGTGCATTTTGACAAATCTATTTCCTGTATTTTACTAAAAACATCAATCATATTATAACTCTCAAAAATCCAGATAATTTGTCTTAACAAATTACCAATACAGAAAACGATTTTCTACTGCACTTTAGTATAGATAGGTTTATCATACTTATTGTTTTCTAATTATGATAATTTTTATGGTAGCGTTAATGCATGTTAAATAGACTACTACTCCACGGCATCGCACAATAGTCATTCTGGCAATGATTAAACCTTTGCCAATATAACCAATTTATTTAATGAACAATTAATCCATGAGTCTAAAATATAAATTTATCCTCTCACCCATTTAACATTCCGTGACTTTTCCTGTGGTTTATTTGCCTTGGGTGAAATTAAACATTCCATAAACATGAAGCGATATTTAATTTCGAATGCAATAATAAACATAGGAAACAACATGGAAGCGACAGTGGTCATTCAGGGAAACCCATCTATACCGGGAAGCATGTGCATTGTTGATGATCCTACCGGTAAGTTTAGTGCGGCTTCAGGCATTCCAGTTTGTGACGTGAGTAATACTGCTGGTGGTGGCCACGTCGCTACAGGACAAGCATCTGCTAGAGAAACAACACAGGAAGTACCAATAGATCTAAAATCCTCAGAATTAATTTTACAATCGAAAAGATTAGTCATTGAGGCTGCACTTGCAAATTTAAAAGTCACTGCGACAGAATCTGCCAGACTTGATGCTCAACAGCAACAAGTGAAACGGTTGATCGAGGGTCAGAAATTTACCACAGATAATTTGAAAGCCAGTATGGAGAGAAACTCTGCATTACAGAGAGACATGCAGAATAGAATACAGCAGACATTTATAAAACAACAAAAATTTACAACCGACGGCATCGCGAATCGTAACAAAAGTACGGCAGTATTCAATGCTCAATTTGCCAATATTAAAGCATCGATGCAAAATGCTGGCGATCTGATAAATGCTTCAAGAGCGGAAGAACAAGCAAGAAAAAAAGCCGAACAACATAGGCAAGAATATGAACGTCAGATGCAAGATATGGCAAGAGAAAAGGAGGAACATGACCGTCAACTAGCTGAATTAAGGCGTCAAGAGGAAGAATATAAAAGGCAGTTAGATGCTCATGATGCAAAGCATCCACTTGCTGCTGCTGCAAGAAAAGCTCAAGAGACCAGTGAATCTATAATAATTGCGGAACGCAATAAAAACCAGACAGAAAATCAGGTTAGAGAAAAAGAACAACACATTAATTCATTAAATGATAATTTCAATAAAATTAATAGTATTTTTATCGAGGCTGCCAATCGCCCGAGGCGCATTGGAGGTAGGGGTTTTAAGCAATTATCTATTAATAGTAGTCCACATAGAGATTTAAATGGATGGAAAAAACATTTGAGTCAAATGAAAGATGAAATTAATCGTGCAAACGACGAACTAAATCATTTAAAAGCACACCTTGATCATTGTCACCAACAAATCCAGCAAGCCCATCACCATAAAAATGAGGCCGAAGCCCATTTTAATCATTTACGTGATAAACAATATTGTGAACAAGAAGCAGAACGACAGCGTTTGGCTGTATTAGAAACTGAATTAAACAAACAATTGAATGAAATAAATAAGGCAGAAGCAACCGCCAAACTTAGCACTTTACTCATTGCTGCACACTCAACATCAATTAATGAAAACATACCACTACTCACCGATAAAATAAGTTTTTTAAGCACCATTCAGCAAGTACTTAAGAAAAATGAGATTGCAACTTGCGATACTTTAGCCTGTGAAACTGGTGTTGATGGTAATGGGCGTTTTAAAGAAGCCAGCCAAGCGATTGCCATAGCGGCAACTACCACATTGGCGCCGTCGGCATCGCTGGTAGAAGGATCGAAGGTATTAGCCAACGTAAACCGTCTTGCCTATTTGAAAGCAGGGCCTATGGCATTGGCTGGCGCCACGCTTTTCTATTCAAAATCTATTGGTATCAGCAGTGATAAAGTTCCTGGCGGTAAACAATTCAAGCATACG
>NZ_JAYGJO010000038.1:0-29819 GCF_035013185.1 Acerihabitans sp. TG2 | reverse complement strand
CACAGAATGACCACCAATAGACTCAGGTTACACAAAGCTGATTTGAGCGCCCTCGTTGTATGTGATGGTCGTTACTATTGTGTTCCCTGCAAGGGAGGCGCCGCTATCAACCGGAACAGATTGTGTTTTCAACCATTCTGTAGCGCTACATGGCATGATGTTTTGCAAGCCACTGAGCGGCAGTTGTGGTTGCAATTCCCTCATGGTGATTGAACGTATTTTCTTTACTCCATGCCACGCCGTCAGGCCGTGCGAAAGCAAGCCGGTATTTAGCCCCAACATCATCCGGATTATGGCGCACATCAACTTCCAGCTTTTTCTTTTCAAGTAATTTTCTGTTTACCTCAGCGCCCCAATGAGCCTGCATTAAATCGGCAAGCTCACTGTAGGTCAGCGTATCACCTGAAATATAGACAATCTCGTTCCGAAAAGTAGGCTGATGGAAAAAGACGTCTGAAGTTAGCTGGCCGATATCTTCAGGTGTGGTCAGTGTCACCGCATACTGCCAGTCTCCAAGAGCACAGACAGTTTTACTTTGTGCTTCAATCACACCAAAGCTGGGTTCAAACAGGTAGCTGGTGAAAATTCCCGTGGAAATAATAACCCACTCAGTTGCACTCTGCGCGCGCAGGAGATGCCGTACCTCAAGTTGTTCGTCCCATACTTGCTGTCCGCTGCCTTTCCCGACAACGTCATAATCAACCCCGAACTGCCATGGGAAGTAGCGTGCTACACCTGCCTGTAATACCGCTTGTGTAATCTTTATTTGTGTTCCCGGTCCCCCGACAAAACCACTGCAGTTGATAACGGCGTCAAAAGAGTGAAACAGCTCACTCAGGTCATTTATACTACTTTCCTTCAGATCCCCCTCAACTACAGAAATGCTCAGCTTCATAAGCTCATCTAGCCGTGCCTTGCGTGGGCCAGAAACGGAGCGGGCGGCTTCACTTCTTAGTAATACACTGATTTTTATGTATGAATGCTCCTGAGTTTTATTGCTCATCGCACGCAATACTGGCAGCCCCAATTCCCCTGCTCCGAGTATGAGAACAGACTTTGTAAATTTATTTTCGGATGAATATTTCATTTTTGCCTCCTTGTGTATTTCAACCTCATCCTGACAGCTGGTACGAACTGGTACAATTAGGCACATGAATGATACCGGAGGTGATATGGAGAGTGATCGTGCAGCACTGCTGCAATTCTCAAAAGAATTTTGTGAGGATTTAAGCAACGATGATGAGGGGCTGAAACGTGAGATCCTCGCACATGCAGGAAACCGCTGGTCACTGGGCGTGTTGCATATTCTGGGTACCAGTGGACCCCTTCGCTATGGAGAGATACGCCGCTACCTTACGGGCGTCACTCAGAGAATGCTGACGCGAACACTGCGCCACCTTGAGCGGGACGGTCTTATATCCCGCTGTGATTATCAGGAAAAACTACCACGGGTTGTTTATGCGATTACAGATACGGGAAAAGAAATGCTTTTGCGGATGATACCCTTATGGTCATGGATTATAACATCTGCTGACTATTTTCGGGTGGCAAGGGCACAGTACGATGGTGATTAATAACGTTCATGAAGCAGGCTGGTATATTGAAATACTGTCTAAAACAGGCTGTTTGCCATACCCTATTCCTGAGAAAAGTGCGGGCAATGGATAAAACTGTAAATTGATTTACTCTCTACTTCCCGTAGACCACAACCCTTGAAGTAAGAAATATCTTTATTATGATATTGCGAGCATCGAGGTGTATTAAACAACGGGGAGCAGGTCGAACGCATCATCGAACCAACCTGACCCCAAATCTGACCACTAATTTTTCTCGATGCGGAGGGAAAACTGAAAACGCATCGTGAAGGTTTTTTTCGCTAACCTATTGCATCAAAATCATATTGGGATTCGCGCAGGCGCATGAAAAGCAAAAGCCCGCTTCAGTTCCCTGAAGCGGGCTTTTCTAAAATCTTGGCTCCTCTAACTGGACTCGAACCAGTGACATACGGATTAACAGTCCGCCGTTCTACCAACTGAACTACAGAGGAATTGCGAGAACGGGGCGAATACTAAAGGTGTAGACGTCTTTTGTCAAAACTCTTTTCGACAAATTGGCGCAAACGGGCAGTTGCTCGCCAATGTGCTGGATATCTAGTCGATGAAAACCACTCATTAACGCGGCCATATTTTTCTAAGGCCAAACAACTTCTGTTCGCTTTCGTACAATAGGTCGGCTATTTGTTTTGAATCCGGTGTAGTCAAAACCACAAAATAATAAAATAGTATTATTTATCAATATGATGAAAATAAATGGTAATTGGTACGTTCCCTGCTTAATAGAAAGGGTCAATCGACTAACAGGAGAATGCACATGGCTATCCGTCAATGCGCCATTTATGGCAAAGGTGGCATAGGTAAATCAACTACCACCCAAAATCTCGTCGCCGCACTGGCCGAGATTGGCAAAAAGGTCATGATCATCGGTTGCGATCCGAAAGCGGATTCAACCCGTTTGATCCTGCATGCCAAAGCACAAAATACCATTATGGAACTGGCTGCGGAAGTCGGCTCAGTAGAAGATCTGGAGTTAGAGGACGTCTTGCAGGTCGGTTATGCCGGCATCCGCTGCGCAGAATCAGGCGGCCCTGAGCCGGGTGTAGGTTGCGCAGGTCGTGGTGTTATCACCGCCATTAACTTCCTCGAAGAAGAGGGCGCGTATGAAGATGACCTGGACTTCGTCTTTTATGACGTACTCGGTGACGTGGTCTGCGGTGGGTTTGCCATGCCGATCCGCGAAAACAAGGCGCAGGAAATCTATATCGTCTGTTCCGGCGAAATGATGGCCATGTATGCCGCCAATAATATTTGCAAAGGCATCGTCAAATACGCTAAGTCCGGCAAGGTTCGTCTCGGCGGGTTGATTTGTAATTCACGCCAGACCGATCGTGAAGACGAACTGATTATCGCCCTGGCGGAAAAACTGGGCACGCAAATGATCCACTTTGTGCCGCGGCATAACATCGTTCAACGTGCAGAAATCCGTCGCATGACGGTGATTGAGTATGATCCTACCTGCGATCAGGCCAATGAATACCGTACGTTGGCACAAAAGATCGTCGACAACAAAAAGATGATCGTCCCCACCCCGGTCACCATGGATGAGCTGGAAGCGTTATTGATGGAATTCGGCATCCTGGACGTGGAAGACGAAACCATTATCGGCAAGACCGCAGCAGAAGAAGCTAACCTGGTCTGACCCGTTACGTTGTTGGTCCCTAAGCCGGCGTTCGCTGGCTTAGGCAGCTATCCCATCCATTATTGTAAGGACATCGCCATGGCCGATATAACCGGCGAACAAACGCTGGCGCTGATTCAGGAAGTGTTAGAAGTTTTCCCTGAAAAAGCTCGAAAAGAACGTGCCAAGCATTACATGTTAAGCGATCCGGAAATGGAAAGCGTTGGCAAATGTATTACCTCCAACCGTAAATCCCAACCCGGTGTGATGACAGTGCGTGGCTGTGCCTACGCCGGTTCCAAAGGGGTGGTGTTCGGGCCGATCAAAGATATGGCCCATATTTCTCATGGACCGATTGGCTGCGGTCAATACTCTCGCGCCGGTCGTCGTAACTACTACACCGGCTACAGTGGAGTCAATGCCTTTGGCACCTTGAACTTTACCTCGGATTTCCAGGAAAAGGATATCGTGTTCGGCGGCGACAAAAAGCTGACCAAACTGATTGAGGAGTTGGAAACGTTATTTCCCTTAACCAAGGGCATCAGTATCCAGTCTGAATGTCCGGTAGGACTGATTGGCGACGATATCGAAGCGGTGGCGCGGGAAACCCAGAAACTGCTGAATAAACCGGTGGTCCCGGTGCGTTGTGAAGGTTTTCGCGGGGTTTCCCAATCGTTAGGTCACCATATCGCCAATGACGTGATGCGCGACTGGATCTTGTCCAACCGTGACGGTAAAGAATTCGAAACCACCCCTTATGATGTGGCGATCATCGGCGATTACAATATCGGTGGTGATGCTTGGGCATCGCGCATTTTGCTCGAAGAGATTGGCCTGCGCGTGGTGGCCCAGTGGTCTGGCGACGGCACATTAGTGGAAATGGAAAATACGCCGAAGGTGAAACTGAATCTGGTGCACTGTTACCGTTCCATGAACTATATCTCTCGGCATATGGAAGAGAAATACGGCATTCCTTGGCTGGAATATAACTTTTTTGGCCCGACCAAAATTGCGGAATCACTGCGCAAAATCGCGGCGCTGTTTGATGAGACCATCCAGGCCAATACCGAGGCAGTGATCGCTAAGTATCAAGCCCAGACCGATGCGGTGATTGCCAAATACAAACCGCGTCTGACTGGCAAACGGGTATTGCTCTATCTCGGTGGTCTGCGGCCACGTCACGTGATTGGCGCTTACGAAGATCTGGGTATGGAGATCATCGGCAGTGGTTATGAATTTGCCCACAACGATGATTACGATCGCTCGTTGCCAGATATGAAAAAAGACACCTTGTTGTTTGATGATGCCAGTAGCTTCGAACTCGAAGAGATCATTAAGGCCCTTAAGCCGGATTTGGTGGGTTCGGGAATTAAAGAAAAATATATTTTCCAAAAAATGGGTTTCCCGTTTCGGCAGATGCACTCATGGGATTACTCCGGTCCGTACCATGGTTATGACGGTTTTGCCGTTTTTGCCAGAGATATGGATATGACCCTGAACAACCCAGGCTGGAGTCAGTTGACGGCCCCCTGGCTGAAAACCGCCTGAGAATGTTTGTCTGAATGCCTATACCCGTCAGTTCACAGATTTGTGACACGGGAGGAGAGAATCATGAGTCAGAACGTAGAGAAAACCAAGGCTTGTTTTCCGCTGTTTGAACAAGCGGAATATCAGGCGCTGTTCACCAGCAAACGTGAACTGGAAGAAGCCCACGGCGAAGCGCGAGTCAAAGAAGTCTTTGCCTGGACCACCACCCAGGAATATCAGGATCTTAATTTTAAGCGCGAGGCGCTGACGATTGACCCGGCTAAGGCCTGTCAGCCGTTGGGCGCGGTGTTGTGCTCACTGGGCTTTGCCAAAACCTTACCTTATGTGCATGGTTCCCAGGGGTGCGTGGCTTATTTCCGCACCTATTTTAACCGCCATTTTAAAGAGCCGGTGGCCTGTGTATCCGACTCCATGACCGAAGACGCGGCGGTGTTCGGTGGTAATAATAATTTGAATGCCGGTTTGGAAAATTCCTATGCGTTGTATAAGCCTGAGGCTATTGCGGTTTCCACTACCTGTATGGCTGAAGTCATTGGGGATGACCTGAGCGCCTTTATCGCCAATGCCAAGAAAGACGGTTTTATTGATGCGGCGGTACCGGTGCCTTATGCCCATACGCCAAGCTTTATCGGCAGCCACATTACCGGCTGGGATAATATGTTCGAAGGTTTTGCCCGCGAATATACCGATAAAACCGACGCGCGCGACTATCAGCCAGGACGTAACGGCAAGATCAATCTGGTCACCGGTTTCGAAACCTATTTAGGCAATTACCGGGTGCTCAAACGCATGATGGATCAAATGGGCGTAGGGTACAGCCTGCTGTCCGATCCCTCCGAGGTGCTGGACACCCCGGCAGACGGTGAGTATCGCATGTACGCCGGCGGCACCACGCAAGATGAGATGCGCGATGCGCCTAATGCCATCGATACGTTATTGCTGCAACCATGGCATTTGCTGAAAACCAAAAAAATGGTGCAGGAAAACTGGCAGCAACCGGCTACACCAGTTAGCGTGCCAATGGGTCTGGACGCCACCGACCAGCTATTAATGACCATCAGCGAACTGACCGGCAAATCGATTCCCGACGAGCTGACGCTAGAACGCGGCCGTCTGGTGGATATGATGCTCGATTCCCATACCTGGATCCACGGCAAGTCCTATGGTCTGTATGGCGATCCGGATTTTGTGATGGGCATGACCAAGTTCTTGTTGGAACTGGGCTGCGAGCCAACGGTGATACTCTGCCATAACGCCAATAAGCGCTGGCAGAAAGAGATGAAAAAAGTCTTGGCCGCGTCTCCTTACGGTCAAGAAAGTGAGGTCTACATTAACTGCGACTTGTGGCATTTCCGCTCGTTAATGTTTACTCGTCAGCCCGATTTTATGATTGGTAACTCCTACGGCAAATTTATCCAACGTGACACCCTGGCCAAAGGTGAACAGTTCGAAGTTCCGTTGATCCGTATTGGTTTCCCGATTTTCGATCGCCATCATTTGCATCGAATCTCAACCTGGGGTTATGAAGGCGCAATGACGGTGCTTACCACACTGGTGAACGCAACGCTGGAGAAACTCGATCGCGATACCATGAAAATGGGGCAAACCGATTACAACTTCGATTTGATTCGCTAAAAGAGCGGCTCCGGGTTGCGTCCCGGAGCCATCTTCACCGGAGTGGCCGCTATGCCGAGTGTATTATTCAGTAAAAAAGGCGACGATCTCTACTGCTATATCGCCAAGCAGGATTTGGAAGCGCGGGTCGTGCATCTTGAATTCGACGATGCTGCGTGTTGGGGCGGTATTTTCGAGCTGGAGGGGGGTAAATCTTATTATATCTTCCCACAGCCCGGTACGCCGCCTTTCCCCGTGCGACTGCGTGCCAGCAAACATTGCGCCTAACCTTAGGTCTTGAGGAGTTTCTTGATGAATGTCGCCACCGACGATCCCTTATTTTGGCGCCTGTTTGCGTTGGCGCAACTCTTGCCTCAGCTACCGCCACGGGAGCTGATCCTGTGGCTGGAGCAGGTGGCCGGGCTGCCGCTTGCACCGGCCATGTTGCCGAAAATGCCCCTTGACCGGCTAGCGGCAGCTTTTCCCGCCGAGGTTAGTGTACCGACAGTGTCCCAGTGGCAGCAGGTGATGGCTTGTCTGGACGGTTGGCTGCCGGAGCATTTGACCACCCAACCAGGGCGTGGCGAAGCGTTGCACCTGCGGGTTGCCTTTGCCTCCAGCGATGGGTTGACCATTGATGGCCATTTTGGCCAAAGTAAGCTATTTTTTATTTACGTCTTTGATGATAAAGGCCCCTTTTTGCAGCAGGTGCGTCGCTACCGCGATGAGCCTGGTGCATTGGAGGAGGGTAACGAGGCGCGGGCGCGATTATTAAGCGATTGTCATTTACTGTTTTGCGAGGCCATCGGTGGCCCGGCCGCCGCGCGGGTGATCCGCAATAATATCCATCCGATAAAAATCAAACCGCCAATGAGCATCGCCCAGCAGTTACAGGCGCTGGAAAAGATGCTGACCGAGCGTTTACCCCCCTGGCTGGCCAAAAGGTTGGGCAAAACAACCCCGCTGGCCCAGCGCGATTTCTCGCTTTGACCGACCGCGCCATCCTATGGCGCGGCATCATCGCGATGTCAGGCGCTGACCGACCTGTTCGGCATCATCGCGATGTCAGGCGCTGAGCCGCTGTTGGATTGAGCGCTGACCATCAAGCATGCCAGGCTCAGCTTAAAGCGCGCGGTGGTTGACGCTCGGATGTGCCGACAGTCGTTTGGCTATTGCGCGATAATTAAGAAAGGTTGCCAGGCTTAATGCTGTTTTTGACCGGCTATTTGTATAACCGGCCATGATATTATCAAATGTTAACAGCGCAATCACAGCGGCTTCGTAACCGTAAATAACCGCATACATTAGCGGGGTTTTTTCTTCATTATCAATAAGGTTTACATTGGCCTTGCCATTGGCCTGGAAAGCCTGTATTACCGCCGCATGGCCATTTATTGCGGCGAGGGTGAGTGCGCTATAGCCTTTATGATTTTTTGCATTTGCATCTATTTTGGGATGCTTTAATAACTCAATAATAATACGTTGGTCACCTGCCGCGGCCGCTATATGTAACGGCGTATTGCCTTGGTGGATAACAATATTAACATCAAGATCCGCCTGTTTTAATAACGATAGAACCTGGTCGAAATGACGGTTTTTAACCGCAATAGATAATGCGCTTTCATTATGGCTGTTTTTTGCGTTAACATCCGCTTTTCCTTGACGTAATATTGCATCAAAAATACGGATGTAAGACTGGGCTGCTGCCATCATAAGGGCCGAGTTGCCATAATAGTCGCTGAGGTTGAGATCAATTTCAGGATGCTTGATTAAAAGCATCACCGCCAGCTCTTGCCCATGTTCAATGGCGAGCATGAGCGGTGTTTTGTGCCGCCCACCGATAAGCCTATTGATGGCTAACCCACTTTTTTGGGTGAGCAAGGTCAGCATGGCAACATGGCCGTTATACGCCGCAATATGCAAAGGTGACCATCCTTTTACATCAACTTCATTAATATCTATATCTTTATGCGCCAATAAATCAGCAGTAATATCGACATTACCGGATAAAACCGCCAAAATCAGCGGTGTATTGCCGGCCTTATCTTGACGATTAATCGCAATAGTGGGTTGCATTATTAATTTTTTAACCAGGACTGCGGAATTTATAGTAACGGCAATATGCAATGCTGTTATTTTGTTGTTGTTAACCACATTAATATTACAATATCTGGTCAGTAGCCAATCAACAACATCATCCATGTTTAGATCCACTGCAAAATGCAATGCTGAGTTACCTTCATCATCCTGTATATTAACATCACTCTCTTCACACTCAACGATCTGTTTGACAATATCTATGCGTTTATTCACGATCGCCGTCATCAGAACCGTTTTCCCTTCGGTAAAACACATATTAATCAATTTTTTATTAATTAAGACCTGTGTCGCCTTAAAAATATCATATTTATGAATAGCATAAAATATTTTGGCATAATCGCTAAACCATACTGGATGGGGACTGTCGGCAGGGCCATGTACTGGCGTGTTATGTATCGTCGCGATCATTTCGGCATCGGATAAGGTTAAAATAACATTTCCTAATGACAATCTGATAAGATCAAGGGGTTGTTTGACCTGTGTCTCTTTATTTTCTAACCAAAAAAAATCCCCGAGGTGGCGTATTCTAATCATTTCATTTTCACTGCCATTTTGTATGGCATATATTTCCATTCCCTGCGGATCATCGGCCAGTTTTTCCGCCAACTGTATGCTGATGTTGATAGGTTGCATTAGGGCGCAAGGGCCAAAGGATTCGAAAGATTGGAATAACTCTGTAAGGGTGAAAAAAGGATATTCTTTAGCGAGATGTTCTTTAAATGCCTTGTCTTTGAACAGTTGCATAAAAAGATTGTCACTGTGGTTTTTTAAGGAATAAATAGAGTTATTAACATCATTATAAATAACGAGTCCTACATAGGTGATTATTTTGCCGATAGTGATGTTTTGGTTTAGATTCTGTATCAGAGCCTGGGCAAGCATGGCGGCTTCACGTAAAATTTCTGCCCGGCAATGGTCACTCACATCTTCATCAGTCATGTCCCATCCTGTGTCCTGTAATTGTCTTTTAAAAGCGGTCAGCACGGCGGATCCCACCTCACCATACGCCGTCTCTAAATAGCAGAGTAAATGTGATTGAGTCAGTGCCTGTTTTGCCTGATAGAGTAATGCATAAATGCCGCCCCGCATTTCTCCCATAAAATCAATATAATACAGGAATGCTCGCTGAATGAAAGTCTCAATGGGCTGATCAAGCGATTTAACGATCTTGGTGAGAATGGCCAACCCTGCCGCGTTATTTTCGTGAAGGGGTTCTTGTGCAAATACATGGAGGATGTTAACTAACGAAGTATAACACCTCATTTTTATGGCCACCGAGATGCTTTGTGGTACTGAGAGTTGCGCTATGAATTTTTTATTATTATCGTCAGCGCCCTGGATATATCCGGTTTTTTCGATAATCGCCGTTAACGTATGGTCCATTTGTTGTAAATAGCGGTGATAGTCAATATTTTGTTCAAAACTGTCAATACTGCCGTAGCGTTCTTCACTGTAAATGATGGTCTCACTTTGCGTCGGCAGGGATAACGGATAATAGGTGGGATTAGCGATCGCTAAGTGCGGTGTGGATCCGTTGCGGTTGACGTCCATATTATCTCCTATGACATCAGACAGGGTGTCGTCTCGTTTTCGAGCCAAGGGGTGTTGTCGCTGATGATAAACTCATCAACGTAAACCTTGGCTCATACCGGGCTCTCTTTCCCCGACGCTGTGTGCAACGTTGTCTCGATTGTCAGGTTTACCACAATAAAAAACCCCGAAAAATCAGCACTCAAGGCTGGCGCGTGAATTGCACTCATCCCTCTAACGCCGCTAACCAGAGAGAACGCTATGAAGAATAATGATATTGCCGCCCTGTTTATTGAGCCGGCCTGCGCGCATAACGGCAAACACAAGACTGGGTGTACACCGCCGAAACCCGGATCCACTGCCGGCGGCTGCGCTTTTGATGGCGCGCAAATCACCTTGCTGCCGGTGGCGGATGTGGCGCATCTGGTGCACGGTCCTATTGGTTGTGCCGGCAGTTCCTGGGATAACCGCGGTAGCCGTAGCTCGGGTCCACAGATCAATCGGCTGGGGTTTACCACCGACCTGAGCGAGCAGGATGTGATTATGGGGCGGGGCGAGCGGCGATTGTTCCACGCCGTGCGCCATATCGCCGAGCGTTATCATCCCGCGGCGGTCTTTATCTACAATACCTGCGTGCCGGCGATGGAGGGGGATGATATTGACGCGGTCTGTCGTTCGGCCTCAGTGGCCGCCGGTATTCCGGTTATCGCGGTGGACTCGGCCGGATTTTACGGCAGTAAAAATCTGGGTAACCGCATCGCCGGAGAGGTGATGCTGCGCCAGGTGGTCGGGCAGCGCGAACCGGCGCCGTGGCCGGTGGACTACCCGGTGCCTGAAGCCCGTGGTCACGATATTGGGCTGATTGGTGAATACAATATTGCCGGCGAATTTTGGCAGGTGTTACCGCTGTTTGATGAGTTAGGGGTGCGGGTACTGTGTACCTTGTCCGGTGATGCCCGTTTTGCCGAAATTCAAACGCTGCACCGTGCGCAGGCCAATATGCTGGTCTGTTCACGCGCCTTGATCAATGTGGCGCGCAAATTGGAGGAGCGTTACGACACCCCCTGGTTTGAAGGCAGTTTTTACGGCATGCGGGAAATGTCGGCGTCGTTGCGCCAGTTAAGCGCACTGCTTGAGGATGACGATTTGACCGCACGCACCGAAGCGTTGATTGCGCGCGAGGAGGCCGCAACCCTAACCGCGCTGGAACCGCTGCGCGAGCGATTGGCCGGCAAACGAGTGCTGCTGTATACCGGTGGCGTCAAGTCCTGGTCGGTGGTATCGGCACTACAGGATCTGGGCCTGGAGGTGGTGGCCACCGGTACACGCAAGTCTACCGAGGAGGACAAGGCACGTATTCGTGCGCTGATGGGCGAGGATGCGTTAATGCTCGATGAAGGCAATCCGCGTCTGTTGTTGGACACCGCCTATCGCTATCGCGCCGATATGATGATTGCCGGCGGGCGCAACATGTACACCGCCTACAAAGCCAGGCTACCGTTCCTGGATATTAACCAGGAGCGCGAGGAGGCGTTCGCCGGTTATAGCGGCATGGTCAATCTGGCGCGGGCGGTATGCCGTACCTTGGAGAGTCCGGTATGGCGTCAGGTTAATCAGCCGGCGCCCTGGCAGATGAAAGGTTGAGGAGAAAAATATGACTACCGTTGTCCGTTCCAAAAAACCGCTCGCCACCAGTCCGATCAAAAGCGGCCAACCGCTGGGGGCTATCCTGGCCGCAATGGGCCTGGAGCACTGTATTCCTTTGGTCCACGGTGCCCAAGGCTGCAGCGCCTTCGCCAAAGTGTTTTTTATTCAGCACTTTCATGAACCGGTGCCGTTGCAGTCCACCGCCATGGAGCCGATCACCACTATTATGGGTGCAGATGATAACGTTTTCGCCGCCCTGGAAACACTGTGCGAGCGCAACACACCGCGCATGATCGTGTTGCTGAGTACCGGTCTTTCCGAAGCCCAGGGTAGCGATCTGACACGGGCGGTGGCGCTGTTTCGTGACAGCCATCCCAAGCATCGCCAGGTGGGCATTCTTACCGTCAGTACGCCTGATTTTTACGGTTCATTGGAGAACGGTTATGCGGCGCTGTTGGAAAGTATCGTTCAGCAGTGGGTACCACCGGAACCGCCGGCAGGCATTCGTAACAAGCGAGTCACCGTTTTTCTGAGCCATATGTTTACCCCTGGCGATCAGGAACTGATTCGTACCTATGTCGAGGCCTTTGGACTACAGGCGGTGATCCTGCCGGACCTGACCCAATCTATGGATGGACACTTGGCGCTAGGAGACTACAGCGCATTGACCCAGGGCGGCACACCGTTTCGGGTGATGGAACAACTGGGTCAAAGCGCCGCCACCTTGGTGATCGGTGTATCTTTACAGCGGGTGGCGGCGCTGATAGCACCGCGCGCACGCGGCGAGTGCGTAAGGTTGCCGCATCTGATGACGTTGGCGCGGATGGATGAATTTATTATGCAACTACGCCAGATTTCCGGGCGTGAAGTGCCATCATGGATTGAGCGGCAGCGCGGTCAGTTGCTCGATGCCATGATTGACTGTCATGGTGATCTGCAGGGCACGCGCATGGCCATCGCCGCCGAGGCGGATTTATTGTGCTGTTGGACTGACTTTGCCTTGAGTCAGGGGATTGAGGTGACCAACGTGATTGCCCCGGTTAATCAACCGGGGTTGGCCGACCTGCCGGTGGAGACGGTGACAATCGGTGATCTGGAGGATTTGGCGGATCGGCTGGTGCAACATCCCGCCGATATGCTGTTTGCCAACTCTCATGCCGCCGATTTGGCCGAGCGGTTACATCTGCCGCTGATTCGCATTGGTTTCCCGATTTATGACCGCTTGGGTGAGTTTCGCCATACCCGCCAAGGTTATGCCGGCATGCGCGATACGCTGTTCGAATTGGGCAATGCAATGCGTGTGTGTCAACATCATGCGCCAGTTTACCTTTCGCCGCTTAAACAAGATTTTTCTGCCGTCTCACAGCTACAGGACACCGGTTTATGAATAACTTCCAGCGCAATCTTACGGTGACCACCGCTTCCGACTGGGCGTTGCGGGTGGCCTTCGCCAGCTCGGATTTACAGGTGGTGAATCAGCATTTTGGTTCGACACCCCGTCTGGTGATTTATGGGGTAAAACCGGATCGGGTGACGTTACTGCAGGTGACGGATTTTATCGTCCAGCCGGGTCATGATTTAGATAAATTAAGCTGTCGTATCGCGGCGCTGGAAGGCTGTTTGTCATTGTACTGCGTGGCGGTGGGCGACAGCGTATTTCGTCAACTGTTGCGGGTCGGTGTACGGGCAGTCAATGTGCCTGCAGACACCGCCATCACCCAGCTTTTAACCGAGTTGCAGCAAAATTGGGATGCGCCCACAGTGGTGCGTCATCAGGTGAAACGTGATCCGCAACGCTTCGAACGTTTAGCGCAAGAGAGCCGCTGGGAGGAAGATTAAGCGGTATTTCACCCATACCGTTGGCTACCTGCTATGTCATCTCCCTGACAAAACCGACAACTTACCCCGACATGTTCGGGGTTTTTTATGGAGAGCAAGAGGCTATCTCATTGAAATAGTGGAAAAGATGTGACTGGCATCACATTTGCTCATACGTTATCAACCCCAACGCGGAGCAACACCATGATTGAGATAGAAGCACAAGCCTTGCAGCAGCTCATCACGCTGCGTCAGCAACTGACGCAACCCTGTGCCGGGTTGCGTATCGTGCTGGACGGCGATACCTGTCGCGGTTGGCGGGTCAGTCTGGCCTGGAGTGCGCTGGCACGGCCGGAGGATCACGTCGTGGATTATCAGGGATTGGTGTTGTTGGCTCCTATCGCCCATTGGCCCTATTTGCAGGGTGCAAAGGTCCAGGCAGGCGATCGGGACGGGCAACGGGGCCTATGGGTTGAATTACAGGCTTTAGCCTGTCACTGCGACAATCAGGTTTGCGCATCAACATCGACGACCCGTCGGTGAGCCGGAGAAAAATTTTATGTGGAACTATTCAGAAAAAGTTAAAGATCATTTTTTTCACCCGCGTAATGCCAAAGTCGTCGAACAGGCGAATGCCATTGGGGATGTGGGATCGCTCAGTTGTGGCGACGCGCTGCGTCTGATGCTGCGTGTTGATCCGGTTACCGAGGTGATCGAGGAAGCCGGTTTCCAGACCTTTGGGTGTGGCAGCGCCATTGCGTCATCTTCGGCGCTGACGGAGTTGATTATTGGCCGTACCTTAACCGAAGCCGCAACGTTGACCAACAAGCAAATTGCCGACTATCTCGACGGTTTGCCGCCGGAAAAAATGCATTGCTCGGTGATGGGACAAGAAGCCTTGCGGGCCGCTATCGCGCAGTTTCGCGGCGAAGCGCCGGAGGCAGACCACGACGAAGGTGCCTTGATTTGCAAGTGTTTCGGGGTCGATGAAGGTCATATCCGCCGGGCGGTCATGGAAAATGGCCTCACGACGCTTGAAGATGTGATCAACTACACCAAAGCCGGCGGTGGTTGTACTTCTTGCCATGAAAAAATTGAGCAAGCCCTGGCCGTGATCCTCAGTCAGCAACCGCCGGTGCCGATTGCGGAAGTGGCGGTGGAACGGGATGAAAATTGGCGAGCGGTGGAGGAGGTGATCGCGGGATTGCGGCCACATATTCAGGCTGACGGCGGCGATATGCGCCTGGTGGCGGTCAAGGATAAACAGGTGACAGTCGCGTTATCCGGCAGTTGTAGTGGTTGCATGATGACCGACATGACCTTGGCTTGGTTGCAACAAAAATTGATTGAACGTCTTGGTCGATTTGTCCATGTGGTGGCGGAAGGTGCCCCGGTTACCACCAGTGAAGCTGAATAAGTGAGGAGATAAGCCGATGAAAGCAATCTATCTGGATAACAATGCCACCACCCGTCTGGATCCCATGGTGCTTGAGGCCATGATGCCGTTTCTGAGCGAACATTATGGTAATCCTTCTTCGATACATGATTTCGGCCAGCCTGCCGGCATTGCGTTGGCCAAAGCGCGGGAGCAAGTGGCGAGTTTGCTGGGCGCTCGTCACGATAGCGAGATCATCTTCACCTCATGCGCCACTGAAGCCACCTCCACGGCAATTCTTTCAGCGGTAGCTGCTTACCCGGAACGGCGAGAAATCATCACCAGCGTCGTGGAACATCCGGCCACCCTTGAAGTGTGCGAACACTTGGAACGCCAGGGTTATCTGATTCACCGAATCCCGGTGGATGGTCAAGGCGCGCTGGATATGACCGCTTACCGCGCGGCGTTAAGCGAACGGGTGGCGCTGGTCAGCGTCATGTGGGCCAATAATGAAACCGGCGTGGTCTACCCGGTGGCGATCATGGCTGAGCTGGCCCATGAGTTTGGCATACTGTTCCACTGCGACGGTGTGCAGGCGGTGGGCAAAATCCCGGTATCACTGGCCTCGACCGCCATTGATATGCTGTCATGCTCCGGGCATAAATTCCATGGTCCCAAAGGGGTTGGCTGCCTGTATTTAAAACGTGGTACCCGGTTCAGGCCGCTGTTGCGCGGCGGCCATCAGGAACGGGGACGGCGTGCCGGTACCGAGAACATTGTGGGTATCGTTGGCATGGGCGCAGCGGCGGAACTGGCGGATATTCATCTGCCGATGATGACCGGACAAATTGCCCCGATGCGCGATCGTTTGCAGAGCGCCGTGCTGGACGCTATTCCCCATACGTTGGTGATGGGCGGTGAGCAACAGCGCACCCCGAATACGGTGAATATTGCTTTTGAGTATATTGAAGGGGAAGCAATTTTGCTGCTACTGAACCATTGCCAGATTGCCGCCTCAAGCGGCAGTGCTTGTACCTCAGGCTCGCTGGAACCCTCGCACGTGATGCGCGCCATGGGCATCCCTTATACCGCCGCCCATGGCACCATTCGTTTTTCCTTGTCCCGCTATACCCGGGAAAAAGAGATCGACTATGTGATTGCGCAGTTACCGCCGTTAATTGCGCGTTTGCGTGCGATGTCACCTTATTGGCAAGGCGATCGGCCGCTGGCGCTGGCCGGCACCGGTTTTGTACCGACTTACGGTTAACCACGGGAAGCCAAGGCATGAGCGCTATCGTGATAAATGACACTACGCTGCGCGACGGCGAACAAAGCCCTGGCGTGGCGTTCAGCGCCGGTGAAAAAGTCGCCATCGCGCGATCATTGGCGCGCGCCGGAGTCGGTGAACTGGAAGTCGGCACCCCGGCCATGGGTGACGAGGAGTGCCGGCGTATCAGTCTGGTGCGCCAGGCCTTGCCCGATCACAGTCTGATGGCCTGGTGTCGCCTCAACCGAGGGGAGATCCGGCTGGCGGCCGACGTGGGTATGGATTGGGTAGATATTTCTCTGCCGGCATCGGCTTTGATGCGCGACTATAAACTTAAACTATCCTGGCCGCAGCTGGCGCTGGAGTTGGATCGACACATTGCCTTTGCCCTGGGAAACGGACTTAAGGTCAGCATCGGCTGTGAGGATGCCTCTCGCGCCAGCGACGAGGAATTGCAGTTGATTGCCGACGTGGCCGGCAACGCCGGAGCTCTGCGGCTGCGGTTTGCCGATACGCTCGGGGTGCTGGATCCCTTTAGTACCTACGAACGAATCACCAGATTACGCTGTCATTGGGATCGGGACATCGAGATGCATGCCCATAACGATTTAGGCTTGGCCACGGCCAATACCTTGGCGGCGGTACGGGGCGGAGCAACACATGTTAATACAACGGTCATGGGGTTGGGTGAGCGGGCGGGTAACGCGGCGCTGGAAAGTGTGGCCATGGCGCTGAAGTCCTGCCTGCACTATGACACCGGTATTCGCTTCGATCAGTTGCCCGCGTTATGCCGTGAAGTTTCCGCGGCGGCTCGGCGACCCATCGATCCACAACAACCCCTGGTGGGTGAGCAGGTATTTACCCATGAATCAGGTATTCATGTGGCAGGTTTATTAAAAAATCCTGCCTGCTACCAGAGTATCGACCCGGCGCTGTTAGGTCGCCGTCATCGGTTGGTGTTGGGCAAACATTCTGGCCGGCATGCGGTAAAGCAGATTTTCGCCGACCTGGGGTATCCATTGGCCGCCGCCCAGGTAGAGCTATTGCTGCTCACGCTGCGCAGCCGGGCCGAAGTATGGAAACATTGCCCCTCGGATCGCCAACTGTGCGATCTTTATCAGGAAATATATGGCATCACCGGGCCGGATCTCAGCCTGGCGCTCTGTTCAGGAGGTTAGCATGGAATGGTTTAGCGCATTGCCCGGCATCGACGAACTCAATACTGCCGAGGCCTTTTTTGAATACTTTGAGCTGGAGTGGGATCCGACGGTGGTGCGTGCCAAACGGCTGCATATCATGCATGAATTCCATCGGCGGCTGGTGCAAGTGATTGACGTACCGTCATCCGCCGACAACGTGGATGGGCAAGATCCGCGCGACTCAGCCTGCTGGAGTATGGCGCAGCATTTGCTGAGCGAAAGCTATCGGCATTTTTTGCAGGGGAACCTGGCGGCGACCTCCGGACTGTCTATCTATCAACGTCATCAACCCTGTTTTGTTCCCTGGAGTCAATTGACGGAGGTGTTGCCATGAAACCCAGCTATGAATTTGGTGACCGGGTGCGGGTTATTCGTTCGTTGCGTAATGACGGCACCTTTCCCGGCAAAGTCAGGGGCGCACTGTTGGTGCGTAAGGGCAGCATCGGTTATGTGCGCGAATGGGGCAGTTTCTTACAGGATAATCTGATCTATCAAGTGCACTTTGTTGAGGAAGACTGCATCGTCGGCTGTCGCGAGCAGGAGCTTATCTCCGGTAGTGCGCCGTGGATTGCCGGGGAATTTCAGTTTGGCGATTGGGTCAGCGCCGCATTGCCGTTAGCCATTGAGGGCCAGCCGGTGGTTAATGAAGGGCAGGTGGGTCAAATTATGGATGAAATTCGTGACCGGCAGCCGATGTCTTATGTGGTGTTGTTTGAGGGGCGATTGTTCCGGGTGCCGGAAGCGGCGCTGGCGGCGCGAGTCACCGAATCATAAGGAGTCGGCGTAATGGATGTATGGCGGATTTTTAGCCGGTTAAAACTGTCCATGGCGTTGTATCAGACGCCACCATGGTGCTTAACCGCACAACAATTGACGGACTTTGAACCCCGTTATGCCCGGCAACTGGTGTTGGAAAACCAGGTGGTGCAACACGCGTTGGCTGAGGGACTTTGCGCCACGGAAAATGAGATCCGCGCGGCAATGACCAGGCTCGATGAACGCCTGAGTGAAAGCCATGTTACATCACGGCAGTTGGCCCGACTGGGTCTGGATGCGCGTGGGATGTACCAGGCGATGACTCACGAAGTGTTGCTTGATAACATGCTCGAACGTGTGGCGCAAATGGCCCCCACACCGACGCAAGAACAGGTATCATACTGGTATCAGGAGCATCAGCAGCAATTCCTGCGTCCCGAACAACGCGATACCAGTCATATTTTGCTTACGGTGGATGACGATCAGGCCGATTGCCGCGCAGATCAGGTGGCCGAGCGCATTAGCGCATTGCACCGACATTTGCAGCGTCATATTGATGAATTTGCGCAGTTGGCGCAGCGCCACTCTGAATGCCCCTCGGCCTTAGAGGGCGGCAATTTGGGCTGGATTAGCCGTGGGTTATTGTTTCCTTCCTTGGAACAGGCGCTGTTTGCCTTGCCGGCGGCAGAAATGAGTGACGTTGTCACGAGCCCCATGGGACTGCATATTTTGCTCTGTCGGGCCATACGTGATGCACAGCCTATACCCAAGGAACAGGCTTTGGACCAGGTACGAAAACAGTTGGGTGAGCGGATGCGCCAGCAGTATCAGCGTCAATGGCTGCAGACGCTGTAACTCACCAACGGGGCTGAAAAACCCCGTTATTGTTGTTGTAATCGAGGTCCCAGGATGAGAATGCCGGGACCGCGCTTGAGCGCGTACGGCTAGACTACAGTGCGGCTTTTACCTGCTTGACCCAGCTTTCCACTCGCTCGGCGCTAAGACTCGCCTGATTGTCCTGATCCAGCGCCAGTCCGACAAAATGATCCCCCTCCACGGCATTAGAAGAGTTGAAAACGTAACCCTCTTTGGGCCAGGCACCCACCACCTTGGCGCCAGCTTGCTCAACGATATCGTAAAGTTCGCCTAATGCGCTGACAAAATTATCCGGATAAGCCTCCTGATCGCCCAATCCAAACAATGCCACGGTCTTATCACTCAGGTCTGCTTGTGCCAGGGTATCGGCGAATTCAGCCCAGGATTCGCTCTGGCACTCTGCGTCCAGCCCAGGCAATTCACCGTCCGCCAGGGTTGGCGTGCCGAGGATCAGTACCGGATAGGCCAACAGATCCTCCAGCGTGCAGCGATTAATGTTTTTGGGTTCATCCGCTTCGCCGGCGAAATGCTGGTGTATCAGTTTGGCGATTTTGCGGGTTTTGCCGGTGTCGGTACCAAAAAAAATGCCGATATTAGCCATAATAAGCCCCATAAAATGAATTAATGTCAATGGTAAGGCTGGCGCGAAAAACGCCATGCCGGTGTAGTCAGTACTCTATGATCACCCTTGTGCGCCGGTAATCATTCAGACCTGCCGCCGGGGGCGAACCCTGGGCAGCGTGATCAATCCTCTTCATCATCGTGGCGCTTAGCCGGTAAATAAATCTCCACCCGATCCCCGTCCTTAACCAGAGTATCCCCAGCGCATAACCGACCATAAATGCCGGTACGGTGCGTTGCGAGATCGAGATAAGGAAACAACTGCGGCAGCTTTGATGCCAAGATCGCCTGTTGCACGGTCAGCGGCGCGTCGAGCTGCATGTGGATGCACCGGCCCTGGCTGCCGTTAACATGAACCACGGAAAATTTCATCAGTGGCATCCCCCTGTGGGTTCGCGAATAAGCTGGGTTGCATTGCTGCCGCTGGTCAGGCGTTTAACCAAGCGAATACCGCTGAGCATCATTCCCATGACCACAAATCCCCCCGGCGGTAATAACATCAGCAAAAATCCGCGATACCCCGGCAAGAGATGCAGTTCAAGAAAATGGAAGTGAGGCCCTAAAAGTAGTGAGGCACCGCTAAATAGGGTGCCACTGCCGAGGATCTCGCGCACGGCTCCCACACTGGTTAAACCCAGCGTAAACCCCAGTCCGGTGGATAATCCGTCTAACGCCGCCGGAAAGATTTTATTATGTGCGGCAAAGGCTTCAGCACGGCCGAGCAGGGCACAGTTGGCGACTATCAGCGGAATAAATAGCCCCATCACCTTATGCAAATCGTGCATCCAGGCATTCATCATCAGATCCAGGATGGTCACCAGAGAGGCGATAATCGAAATATAGACTGGAATACGTATCTGGTTGGGGGTGACTTTGCGCAGGGCCGAAACGATAAAATTCGAGCAAGATAATACCGCTGCGGTCATCAGCCCCAGTCCCAATCCGTTGGTTGCGGTGGTGGTGATCGCCATAAGCGGACAGAGTCCGAGGATTTGCACAAAGGTGACGTTATTGGTCCAAACACCGCTAACCATAATCTCGCGTAGCCGCGGTGGGGTCATTTCACTCATATAAGCCTCCTAGGCGTATCAAGACAGTTAATTAAGGGTGTTTACCCAGGAATTGCGCCTGGCGCTGCTGGAATTCCAACAAGGTTTCGTGCACGCCTTTCACCACCGCGCGTGGGGTGATGGTTGCACCGGTAAATGCGTCAAATTGACCGCCGTCTTTTTTCACATGCCATTGTTTTTCTGTTAAATTTTTTAATGACTTGCCATTGAAACTCAGGATCCATGGACTTCGGCTCAGCTCAATTGCGTCGCCCAATCCTGGTGTTTCGTTATGGCTGACGACCCGAACGCCGGTGATGGTGCCGTTGGCGTCAATGCCGGTCAACAGCTTGATGGGGCCACCATATCCCTGGGTTTGTGTGGTGAGAATGACCCCGCTGGGTTGACCTTTGAGGGTGGCGCGAAAGAAAGGAATGACGTTGCCATCAATGGATAAGGTTTGTTGGGTATCCACCAACGCATTGTCGTAACCTGTGGCGGGAAAGACCTGGGCAAGCATGTTTTGGGTATCTTCTTTTTCGCGCTGTAAAATATGTTCATGGGTCAGCCACCAACAACCGGCTACCAGTAAACAGACGATCAGGGTAAAGGAACCCAACAGAAAACCTTGAGTCACCGGACTCTCCCGGGTGGGTAAAAATTGTGCCATTGCGCGGTTGTTCATCCTCTCTGTGGGCAAACTGTGGGGTAGTGGCGTTGTCGACGGGCTATCTGTCTCTGGGAACGTGCCGCTCATGACGATTTCTCCTTGCCACTCACAAAGCCGTAGGCCTTCGGCTGGGTATAGTTATCAATCAGCGGCGTCACGGCATTGACCAGTAACACTGCAAACGCCATTCCTTCGGGATAATTGCCAAAAGCGCGGATGCAATAGGTCAGAAAACCCGCCAAAGCGCCGAAAATCAACCGCCCGCGCACGCTGCCGGGGCCGGTTACCGGATCGGTGAGAATGTAAAACGCGCCGAGCAATAGGCCACCGCTGGTCAACTGGGCCAAGGGCGGCACAATGCTGCCGGGCGAAATCAACCAATGAAGTGTACCGGGCACCAGGCAGCCCAAGATTGTCGCCACGGGAATATGCCAACTGAATACGCGCTGCTGGATCAGCCAGCCACCGCCAAGCAGCAACAGCAGCGAAGCGGTTTCACCCAAGCTGCCGCTGCGATTGCCTAGCAGATTGGTCAGCAGTTCCAGATGTTGGTGGCCGTTTTCCTTAAATTCGCCCAGTAGCGTGGCGCCGGTGATGCCATCCACACCAAGACGATAAAATTCACCGTGATAAAAAATGGCGGGTTTGACCCACCGGGTCATCTCAACCGGAAAAGAAATCAGCAGCACTACGCGCGCCAGCATGGCTGGATTAAATAAATTCTGTCCCAAGCCGCCATAAATATGCTTGCCGAAAATGATGGCTACCGCACTGCCGAACACCCCCAGCCAAAGCGGCGCGTGCGGTGGCAGGCTCAGTGCCAGAATAAGTGCGGTGAGAAATGCCGCACCGTCGAAGGTGTGCCCTTGCGCTGCAGGGTTGAGCCGCAGGCAGACGGCCTCGCAGGCCAGGGCGGTGAGCAGGCAACAAAAAATCAGCAACACCGACTGGGCGCCGAACTGCAAGAACGCCAGGATAACGACGGGCAACAAGGAAACATTGACCCGGTACATCAGTTGGTCGACGGTCAACCCCTGATGGGCGTGGGGGGCGGTTAACATGGGGTATCCTCCGAAGGCGGGGTGGCGCGGCGTTGACGGCGCGCGGGTTTGGCAGCCTGTGCCGCGGCTTTTTCCGCGGCTTCAAACGCCAGTCGTTCCTGGCGCCGAGCGCTGTTTTCCCGCGTACGTGACAGCTTGTCTTCCTGACGTTTTATTAAGCTCAGTTGCTGCTGACCCCAGTCAAAAAACTGGGTTAATGGCAGCGCCGCCGGGCAAACATACGCACAAGACCCGCATAACAAACAGGCATCAAGTCCTTGTCGCTGCGCCTTGGCAAAACCATCATTTTTCAGTTCGGCAAACATGGCCAGCGGCGCCAGGCTCATGGGACAGGCATCGATACAACGACCACAGCGTAGGCAGGCGCTGGGCCGGGTCTGCGGCAATTCGTCGTCGGTAAGCAACAATAGTCCGCTGGTGCCTTTATTAATCGGGGTATCCAGATCCTCGACCGCCCGTCCCATCATCGGCCCGCCAAGTACGATACGGGCCGGTTGGGATTTTAGCCCGCCACACTGGCTGATAATCTCTTTAATCGGGGTGCCTATCGGCACCAGCAGATTGCCCGGTTGTTCAATTGCCCTGCCACTGACGGTGATCACCCGATGGGTCACGGGCTGGCCAAAACGCACTGCATGGAAAATGGCAATGCAGGTGCCGACGTTTTGCACCAACACCCCCATTTCGGTTGAACGGCGGTTTTGCGGAATTTGGCGACCGGTCACCGCTTCAATCATTTGCTTGGCCGAACCGATCGGATAGAGCGAGGGCAAAATCACCACCTCAATATCAGGCTCCTGACGGCAAAGTTGGTCCAGACGGGCAATGGCCTCGGTTTTATTGTCTTCGATGCCGATAAAAACCTGACGGGCCCGGGTGATGGTTTGCAAATAACGGATGCCGCCGATGATAAATTCCCCCTGCTCGCGCATCAAACGATCGTCGGTGGTGAGGTAAGGCTCACACTCGCCACCGTTGACGATCAACGTTTCGATGGGGTAACGCAGACTCATTCTGATTTTATCGGCAGCAGGAAACATCGCGCCGCCCATACCGACAATGCCCGCCTGTTCGATCAACGACAACATCGCCTGCGACGTGTCGAATTCCACCGGTGCCGTGAGGCGAGGGGCTAACGACTGTTCGGCCAACACCCTGACGGTGATCATGCCGTGATCGCCGAAGGACACGCCGGTGACCACACCCGCCAGGGCGCAGTGCACCGGTGCGGACATCCGCTCGCGGGCTTCGGCGACCTGTTGCCCGGCGCACAGTGTCTCCCCGACGCTAACCACCGGCACCGCTGCCGGCCCAGTGTGCTGACGCAGTGGAATGATCAACTGGCGCGGCGTGGACAGCGGGCGAATGGCAATATCGCGGGTGAGTGACTTATGGCTGTAAGGGCGAATGCCGCCATGGGGTTTCAGTTTGGCGCTAAACATAGGATGACTCCCTCAGTTCGAAACGGGGTTTAGCGGCGGTGGGCGTCAATAGAGGGTCGGCATGCAGCGCGATGGCATGCTGCGGACAGGCCTCGATGCAACCGGCACAACCGGTGCAATCATCGGCCAAAATACCGTGCAGTTGGCGAGTGGCGCCGATAATGGCATCAAAATTACATTTTTTCTGACAACGCCCGCAGCCATCACAGAGATCGGCATTGATAACGGCCACTTGTGGCCCGGCATCCTCACTGTCATCAATAACCACATCAAGCAATAGCGCGATGCGCTTGGCCAAGGCTGCGCCGCCAGGGGTGCAGGCACCCGCCGGGGCTTCACCGCGCACCATGGCGCCCGCAGCCTGGGCACAGCCGGGGAAACCGCATTGTCCACATTGACCATTAGGCAATAGCGCGACGATAGCCTCGATGCGCGGGTCTTTATCGACTTTGAAATAAATGGCGGCATAACCCAGTAAATAACCAATCACACAGCCAATGGCGGGTACCGCCAACACCGGTAAAATTTCGCTCATGGGCATCCCCTTATCCGGCTAAGCCGGCAAAACCGGTAAACGCCAAGGCCAGTATGCCGGCGGTGATAAAATTGATGGGCGCGCCGCGAAACACCAACGGTGGCGTTGCGTTGTCCTGGCGCTCGCGCAGGCCGGAAAAAATCACCATCACTAATGAATATCCCAGCGATGAGCTAAAACCGAACACAACGCTATGCAGAAAATTCAGATTATCGTCCAGGACCAGTAGCGCCACGCCAAGCACCGCGCAGTTGGTGGTGATAAGCGGCAGGAAAATACCCAGCGTGCGGTATAACGCCGGACTTTGCTTAGCGATAAACAGCTCAAGTAATTGCACCAATGACGCGATCACCAAGATGAGCGACAGCAAACGTAGGTACTCCAAGCCCAGCGGCACCAGGATCCAGTGAAAAATAACCCAACCCAGGCCGGCGGAAAGCGTAATGACAAACGTGGTTGCCATCGACATCCCCAGCGCCGAATCGACTTTATTCGTCACGCCCATAAATGAGCACAACCCCAGAAAGCGCGACAGCACGATGTTATTTACCAAACCATTGGCCAGTACGATCAGCAATATTTCCTTCATAACCTTCCCCGCAAACCCAATACGTCTGGTAGGGGTATTGCGAAACCTGTGCCAATCTGTACTGCAGTAAAAATGAGCGAATTTGGTGCGAATCAAGCGTCATGATGGCGCAGCGGATGAGGCGCAAGCGGGATTTCATTGCGGAAAAATGGCAGAAATTTTTTTTTGGCGGTTAAAACCCCTGTTTAGATCAAGGTTTTTTACGGTTGTTTTACAGTGGGTACTAAATTTGCACAATTTTAAGGGTTATTTGTGTTCCACCTCACACTGTCAGCAGATCTGACAAATTGTCGTGAAACGCACCACCACTCTATTTATCCCGATCGCAGGAGTTTTTATGCGTCTACCTTTGTTCGATGAGGCCCCGGTTTTGGCTACTGGCACCAGTGTGACCGCGTTGTCCACATTGCACCCAAGCCTGTTTTATACTGCGGTGGAACAGTCGTCGGTAGCGATATCCATTACCGATCCCAATGCACGTATTGTGTATACCAACCACGCGTTTCGGCAGCTCACGGGTTACAGTGACACCGAACTGACCGGGGTTAATCATAATATTCTGGCCAGCCGCCAGACGCCGAATCAGCACTATCAGGAAATGTGGCACACGCTCACCCAAGGACGCCCGTGGGTCGGACAACTTATCAATCAGCGCAAAAACGGCACGCTCTATTTGGCCGAGGTGAGTATTTCCCCGGTGTTGAGTCCAGACGGACACATTGAGCATTATCTGGGCATGCATAAGGATATCTCTGATAGCTACGCCCTTATGCAGCGCCTGCGCAACCAAATGTCGCTGATTGCTGCGGTGCTTAATAACGTGCCGGCGCCGGTGATTGTTTTGGATGAGTTTGACAATATTGTGATGGATAACCTGGCCTATAAAACCTTGTGTGCCGACTACGGTGGACAGGAATTGTTGGCTGGACTGGGTTATCCAGCCAACAAGGCGCGTCTGGCCGCTGGGGAGCGGGTGACACTCAACATCGGTGGTGGCCCCCGCGTTTTTGGGTTAAGTATTTGGCCCTTGTCAGAGGTCAATGAAGAGGTGAGTCGTTATTTTTCCGACATCGCACCGCCACGGACCTTGATAACGCTTATCGATGACAGCGAACGGCATCGCCAGCGACAACGACAGCGGCTAGAGCGGCTCAAACATAAGCTGGTATCGGGGAAATTGCTGGCGGCGATCCGCGAATCCCTCGACGCCGCCATGGTCCAGCTCAGCGGTCCGCTGAATATGCTGGAGGCCGCCCGTCGGTTAAATCCTGACCAGATTGCCCATCCTGGTCTTGATGCCGCCTGGCATGAGGGGCAGCAGGCATTGGTTCGCTTGCGGGCATGCAGGCCTTCACTTGAAGTGGAAGAGTGCGATTTCTGGTCCATTAGCGAAATGTTAACGGATTTATCCGACCTCTATCGTGCGCGTATCAGCGCCGTGGGAGAACTGCGGCTGCAATGTGAACCCGACATAGTGTTGGGATGGGGACAACGCCATCAAATACTGGCATGCCTGAGCTTATGGTTGGATCGCTGCCTTACCCTGGCAGGCGAACGACCTGCCGTGCCACTGGAGATTGCCTTGCAAGCCTATGGCCGTGACCACGCCTTCTTTTTTGACCTCCGCGATAATCTGCCATTGTACCCAACTCATGCTGGCACGCCGCCACAGACCTTTGCTACGCCGGGACATGGCATGGAATTGCGGCTGATACAGACCTTGATCGGAAGTCATCAGGGCATGATCGATATCCACACCCAGGAAGAGGACGGGACACTCCTGACCCTGCGTTTACCCCTGCCGGTCAAATCGTTTGAATCACCGGCGATAATAGGAGAAGCAGAATGACTCAGTTGACGACCTCTACCCCCGTTTCACGGCGTTTTGATCTCTCCCAACAGTTTACTGCGCTGCATAAAATCAGTGTGGCGCTGAGCCGCTCGCTGGATTTGGGACAAACGCTACAGGCCATGATTCAGGCGTTGTATGAACATGCTTTTATGCAGTACGGCATGGTGTGCTTATTCGACAAATCACGTAGCGCGTTATTTATTGAAGCGTTATACGGTGCAGATACCGAAGTGGTCAAAGGCTACAAAAATGTCCGTTACCGCATTGGTGAAGGCATTTTGGGCACCGTGATGAGCCAACAGCGTTCATTGGTGTTGCCGCGGGTTTCAGATGACCCGCGTTTTTTGGACCGGCTTAATGTATACGACTACGACTTGCCGTTTATTTGTGTGCCGATCCCCGGGCCTGAGGGCATACCGTTAGGGGTGTTGGCGGCACAACCCATGGAACTGCAAGAGGATCGACTGCCCGCCAGTACCCGTTTTTTGGAAATGGTAGCCAATTTGATTTGCCAAACCGTACGGTTGGTTGGCCATATGAGTCAAGAAACCGAAGCCTTGCGTCAAGAACGCGATACGCTCAGACGTAAGGTTAAACATCAGTATGGTTTTGACAATATGGTCGGCAATAGTCAGCCGATGCGACAGATTTTTGAGGTCATCAGGCAGGTCGCTAAATGGGACACCACGGTACTGGTGCGTGGTGAAAGCGGTACCGGGAAGGAACTTATTGCCAATGCCATTCACTATAACTCACCACGCACCCTAGAGCCGTTTGTGAAATTTAACTGTGCGGCGTTACCGGATAATTTACTGGAAAGTGAGCTGTTCGGTCATGAAAAAGGTGCCTTTACCGGGGCGGTACGCCAACGTAAAGGCCGTTTTGAGTTAGCTGATGGCGGTACTCTGTTTCTTGATGAGATTGGCGAAAGTAGCGCCTCGTTCCAGGCAAAATTATTACGAATTTTGCAAGAAGGTGAAATGGAGCGGGTAGGAGGTGATACCACGATCAAGGTTAACGTGCGTATTATCGCCGCCACCAACCGCAATCTGGAAGAGGAAGTACGTAACGGCCGTTTCCGTGAAGATCTCTATTATCGTCTCAACGTGATGCCGATAAATTTGCCGGCCCTGCGCGAGCGTCAGGATGATATTGTGGGTCTATCGCAGTTTTTGATCGCCAAACTGGCGGCGAAACAAGGGCGTGAATTACGTATTAGCGACGGTGCGCTGCGACTGTTAATGGGTTATAGCTGGCCGGGTAACGTGCGGGAATTGGAAAACTGCCTTGAACGTGCGTCGGTGATGTCTGAGGAAGGATTGATCGATCGCGACGTGATTTTATTTAACCACAGCGAATCGCCGTCGATGTCATCGCCAGGGCAGGGACGCGTTATTATACCGCCGGCCCTAGGTGACGCGGCGGGGGACAGTGATATGGACGATCGGCAAAAGTTGATTGCGGCGCTGGAAAAATCCGGCTGGGTGCAGGCCAAAGCGGCCAGATTGTTAGGCATGACACCACGTCAGGTTGCCTATCGCATTCAAATTCTTAACATCAATATGCACCGCTTATAGTGCGAGTCGCCGCCGTTGCGCCGTGACCCGGCGCAACGGCGACGCAATCAGCATCGGGAGACGCTTAGCGCCAGCGCTCGGTCGCCCATAGCCGCTGCTGTTCGGCATCGTGGAACGACCAGGCAATAAACCGACTGATTTTTTGCCCTTGTGCCATCTCGATGGTGCGCACATCAACCGCGCCAACCCGTTGCAATGCCTCATACAGCGGCGCTAGGGTGGTATGTTTGGAGATTAACGAGGTAAACCACAGGCAGTTTTTGCTTTTGCCGACACTCTCTTCGACCATTTTACTCACAAAAGCCAATTCCCCACCGGTACACCAGAGTTCATGATGCTGGCCGCCAAAGTTTTGTACCGGCACGTCGGTCACTTCGCTTTTTCCCAGCTTGTGCAGCTTGCGCCGGGTACTGGCACTGGCTTCTTCGGCCGATGAATGAAACGGCGGATTACACAGAGTGGCATCAAAGCGTTCGGCGATGCCAATAATGCCGTCAAACATGGCGTCGGGCTGTTTTTGCGCTCGCAGGCGCAGTGCGTTTTTCAACGTCGGATTCATCGACACCAGCATTTTGGCCGAGTTAAGCGCCACCGGATCGGTTTCGGTACCCGTGAAACGCCAGCCATACTCATGTTGACCGATAATGGGATAGATACAATTGGCCCCCACGCCGATATCCAGGAGTGCGATGCGCTTGCCGCGCGGGATCTCACCGCCGTCGGCGGTGGCCAGCAGATCCGCGAGATAATGCAGGTAGTCGGCACGTCCGGGGATCGGCGGGCAAAGATAATTGGCGGGGATATCCCAATATTCAATGCCGTAAAAATGGCGCAACAATGCACGGTTGATCATTTTTACCGCGGCGGGATCGGCAAAATCCACCGAGATATCGCCCCAGGCGTTGGGTTTGACGAACGGTTCAAGTTCGGGACAGCTGGCGATAAGCGCCGGAAAGTCATAGCGGGAGCGATGACGGTTGCGCGGGTGCAGATGATTTTTCTGCTGCGGGAAGCTTTTCTTTTTTTCCACCGGATTTTCCACTAATTTCCACCAACGGGCGCGACGTAATGATGCGTTATTTTGGCGCATAAGATAGCACAATACCCGACAAAAGGCCGGTTGAATATCACCGTTCACGGAGGCGGCAAACCGCTGCCGGCGCTTTTGTGTTCATGAGTCAATACTGAGCCAACTGCGTGGTTATATTTTTATCGGTAACCTGGCAGGGATATGATATTATTTTCCTGGCAGGGAAATAGGCATCACCCCAATATATTTTTTATCCCGCATGTTGCAGATGCGTTGATGATGTTCATTCACTTGAGTGACATGACTGAATAAATTTATTATGATTATCTGGTTTGTCGCTATATTGCAACGAAAAACCCAGTGGGGAAATAACAGTCGTTAATGTGTTTAATGATAAATAATGTCGGGTCAATGTTTTTATTTAATGAT
>NZ_JAYGJO010000037.1:0-38192 GCF_035013185.1 Acerihabitans sp. TG2 | reverse complement strand
CCTGGAGGTACTCTTGTTCCGGGTAACAATTTTCATCATTCCTGTTTATCTGATCCAGCAGCCGCTTGTAGTTATACTGGTTCATTACAGAGCCGATTCGGGGTTCATCCTTCGCCACCTTATACAACTGCTCTAAAATGCCCTTCACCAGGTTGTTCGGCGGCTTTTCGCCGTCTATCAGCTCGAGGCTTTCCGGTGCTTGGTCCAGCGTCACAAAACCCCGCTCGCCCAGCGTATACTGCGGTAGTTTCTTGATGTCCGCCGCTGTCAGCCAACCCCCTTCAGGATGGATCTGATAGTGCGTCGCCGCGCCGTTCGCCTCAATAAACGGCACGCCCGACAGCGTCAGTATCCCTGGTGCGCGCGTTTTACGATCCGTGGCCGTCATCGTGCCTTGGGCGTTTTTCGCGTACAGCAGCGCACCCTTGGGGTATTTCAGGAAGGCGGGCGCGTCCGCGCCAACCTGATCCGGGTTGGTCAGGAAGGTCGGTAGCCTGTCGTCCATGCTCAGGCATTCGATATGCACCTGATAGCGTGACAGCTTGCCGTTATTTTCCGGCAACTGGTAGAAACCCATATGCCCGATGTTTTCACCGGCCTTAATCGCTATCGGCGTGGGCGGTGTGATAACGCTGCCAAACATTGGCTCGGCACTGGCTGACGTTGGGATCGCCACCGTCAGGTTGTCGTGGTCCGAGACCACCCAGACGCGGTCGCCTGTTTTCAGCATACCCACATCCCGCCTCAGCGTGACCAGGCTGAACGTGCGCGCCTGATCTCCCTCGTTTTTGGCCGGGCGGAGATACTGCTGTGCGGTGTTACCCGGCGCGTAGGTCAGCGGAAAGCCCGCTGGCAGCGAACCCACATTTTTTCCGGGTGGTATATCACCGCTGCTCAGGTAATATTTCAGGCTGGTGTTCGCAGTGCAGGGTACGGCGCCGTCAGCCTGAGCGCCGTAGGCCGGGGAACATTTCGCCCACCAGGACGGCATGGGCACTGCCGACGCGGCAGCCTTGAAGGCACCCTGGTCGGAGACTGCCCATAGCGTGGTGCCGGCGGCCAGGGTTTCTCCTGCCGCGTTTTTCGCGTCCGTGCGCAGGGTGACCTGCGTGAACTGACGGCGGTCGCTGGCACGCGTGATGATGGTGTTGCTCAGGGTCACGACGGTATCTTTGGGCAGCGAGCCCGCGGGGTGGGGAGCCAGCACATCTTGCGCGCTGGCGTAATAGCGCTGGTCGCCCGTTAGTTTCCGGTCCTTCGCCCCGCGTTCTGTGGCATAGGAGACAAAAGGAGCCATGTTCATGTACAGGGTGTGGAACGTCAGCCCGCTACTCGCGTTTTTGCCGGGCTGAATATAGTGCTTCACTAGCACGAACGACGTGGAAATATAAATATTTTCACCACGCCAGACGATGGCCGAGCGGTCATAGTCTTTGCACACGCGCCACGCCACAATTTCCCCGTCCGCCATGCAGCGGATAAACTGCTCGCCCTTATAAGGCGGGCGGTGCGCCAGATATGCCTGTTCTGCCACCGTGCTACCGCTCAGCGCGCACCAGGGCACGGTCGCATCGGTGATGTGGATACCGCCGTGCCACATGCCCTGGCTGCCGACCAGGTACAGCCCGGAGCTTTCACTGTTCAGGACCGACAGCAGTGTGTCAGTGGACGAAAATTCGTGGCCGTTTTTGTTCGACGGCACGGGGTAACTGATGTTGATAAATTTTGCCGGCATGATCCACGTCCTTGTTAACGACTCGCCCATTTAGCCGAGTTTTTCGCCAGATTATTGTCGATTGGCATTCTGCCGTTTTCACGGAAGCGGCATACACACCCCACTGGTTTAGGGCACCGTTGAACGCCTTCGCCGTTTCGACGTGGCGCGACAGCGTGTTCAGCTTTTCACGTATCCAGCCCTCCAGCCCCTCCATCAGCGGCTGGTTGCTGTGTTTTCTCACGGTATGTTGATTTTTTATACACTGGGTATTTTACCGGGCTGAGGGATTTCAAAACATAGACAGTGAGTTAACAAGCCATCGGTTGTCGCCCGTGGAAACCTTCAAGCAACATGGCCAGTTGCGCCGGCGTCAGGAACACTGTTTGCTCCCGGGGTGAGGGTAAGGCTGTTTTATAGGTAAGGCGACGCGCCCTCGCGCCAGGCGCTTGGATAGCAGGCACAGACCGTCAGCAGACCCGTGTAGATTGATGGGGTTGGGACAAATGAGAGGGGTTCGGATTGGCCAAAACATGCACTAAGGGCGTTTAAACAGGGTAATCAAGTCCATTAAATGGGGTAAAATCCAAAAAATTACCCCATTTATACGATTCATTACCCCATTGAGGCCAAGCTGATGTTGACTCAGGGAGGCAATGGAGCAAGGCCACTGTTCGTTATGGCATATGTGTGCATTATCGTCATACGCCCTCAGTGCCCGGTACTGTTAATGTATTGTGGCCTTGATATTTACGGGGTATTGGCAACGGACATTGCCGGTTTGCCGAAAGACATCAGGCTATGGGGCAACCTGCGTGGCTCCTCCGGGGGGTAAATACACGGTTTGCGTAGTGCGCCACGATGTAGCAACGGGAAACCGCGATTCACAATACGGTTATTCTATTGGTCGAAGAACCAGTAGCCCTGATTCACCAGCCCGGTTAACTGTGCCACAAAAGCCGGATCGTCTAGCGCCTCACCCAGTTCATTTTGACCGATAATGGTGTAGTGGCACAACGCGTCGGCGGCGTTGGGATTGACCGTATCTAGCGGTTCGCTATTGATAAAAAAGCTGTCACCGACCTGCAGAACCTTTAGCCCGCCCAGACGTTTGAGGACTTGACCTTCCCTCAGCGCGTCGACAATTTCATCGTTGTTATACCGTGGCTGCGCGGGAGCGATATCCAGCTCGTGGCGCGGTGTGGTCGCAAAACGACCAAACCATTGTTTAAAATCTTCCGGCTGATTGATCATATCAATCATCATCGTGCGCAGGCGATTAAGCTCATGATCTTCAACCCGACCCGGATGTTCCCGGCAGGTTAAATCGGGATCGCTGTAATGCTCGCCACCGAGATCGTTTTCCAGCGCATAGTCGGCGAAACTGCTGATTAAATCCCTGCCGTTTGGCCCGCGGAAACCGACGGAGTAGTTGAGTGCGGTTTCGTGAGTGAAACCATCGTGCGGGAAACCCGGCGGAATATACAGAATATCGCCCGGTTCAAGGTCTGCATCGATGATGGGGGGGAAGGGGTCAACGTGCAGCAGTGCTGGATGTGGGCAAAACTGTTTCATGGGCAGTTTAGCACCGACGCGCCAGCGGCGACGGCCCATTCCCTGGATGATAAAAACATCGTACTGATCGATATGCGGTCCAACGCCGCCGCCCGGTACCGAAAAGGAGATCATCAGGTCGTCTAAACGCCAGTCCGGCAGCACTCTAAACGGACGCACCAGTTCGGCCGACGGAGCATGCCAGTGGTTGACGGCCTGGGCCAGAAGCGACCAGCCGGTATCACCCAGATTATCAAAGTGCTCAAACGGTCCGTTGCTGGCCTGCCATTCTCCATTGGCATGGCTGACCAGGCGGCTGTCGACCTCTGCTTCCATCGCCAGACCCGCCAGTTCGTCCGGTGTAATCGGATCGACAAAGTCCGGGAAAGCATTCTTTATTATCACAGGTTGTTTTTGCCAGTATTTTTCTAAAAATTCTGGCCAGTTAAGGTTAAGTTGATAAGCCATGCTTTTACACCAGTGAGAAGACCAATGGCCCTGATTATAAAGAGTCTCCCCGCAGCCGCCTTGTCATGGGTCAAAGCGGTGAGTTCAGCCAGGCAAAAATGCTATCTTCATAACACCACCTTGCCTGTGTTTTGTGTCAGATACAGATGACACTATTAACACTGTTAGAAAAGACGATCACTGATCCAGAACTCGTCAACCTTGATAATATTAGAAAGATCAAACCCCACCATGTCCGCCTTAAAATCATCACTCTGCATATATTTTTTGTCTAATTCTTTAGGGATACTGTCTTTTGGATAGGTCACTATCGCCATAACCTTGTCAGCATTATTATCCGCACCTAAATAAACGTCATTTATGGCAATCCCGAATTTGGGTAGACTTGATAAGTGTTTCATCCAATGGTGCTGAAAGTACTCTGATGCAGCGTTTTTATCTTTAAGTGTATAAATTCTTAATTGTTTCATTATTTTTCCTTAATGGCTTTACATAGGATAGTCATCACCAGAAACGTGAGGACTCACGCGTCTATCTTGATATAAAAATAATGGCTCTTTCATTTCCTCCACCCATTGTATGTTGATACCGTCGGCGACTGACGGTTGACTCAGGCCGATAGGGTGGGGATTAAGCCGCGGTGACAAGGAAAATAACTTCCTGTGTCAACTCTTCCAACACTGAAGGCGTTAGTTGCATATCATTGCTGACCAGTTGTGGCGTAATGATGGGCAGTGAGATGGCTGATATCAGCAGTGCAAAAATGATATGAGGATTTTTCCCCCTTAACACCTGTTGCGCGATGGCCTGTTTGATTATTGGTATGCAGTTGTCTCGAAATGGCTTTACTATAAGCTCAAGCAGATGTTCCAGCCGTTCTTCACCTCTTGCCGCCTCATTAAGCAGCAGGGCAGGAAATTCAGGAATATCGGTGCTAATGAGAATGAGCAGATGAATAAAGTGTCGGGTACCTTCTTGAGGATTATCGGTAAACGAGTCGTTAATTTCCTTGAGTTTCGCCAGATGATGTACCTGCTTAACCTGCAGTCCCTCGAGTACGGCATTCCAAAGCTTTGCTTTTGAGCCAAAAATTCGTGCAATCAGCGCCATATCCACTTGCGCTTCGGCCGCAATTTTCCGCAGTGAGGTGCCCTCATAGCCATAACGCGAAAAGTGACGGGTCGCGACAGGAATCAGGGCCTCTTTACCTGAAACAATCCCGGTGGGACGGCGCCCACGTGGGGATACTGTCATTTTTTGAGATTGCATCAAACACCAAAATAAGTCATCAAGTGATGATTTATTTTGGTGGGAGTCCGATCCAGAGTCAATCACACTTTTGTCGAGATTGTGTCATTTCGCACGTTTTCCCAAAACATCGCGCTTCGTATTAGATCCTGTGCTGATTTATATACGCACTCTGCTGTGATTTTTCCGGCTGAATATACCGTGATGTTAGCCGGTGCTGGCCCCCACGCATTGTCTTCAGATTCGAGTTTACGGGGCGTTTTCTTCATTTCCTTGCCGGCGATGGTCGCACTACCACATGCTATATTTGGGGCATAATAGTGGCGTTCAGTCGGTGATGTTGATAAATATTCTTGTCATATCCAACTGATAATTATGGTTAAAATCCATAGGATAAGTGTAGGCAAAACGATGAAACTCTTTTTACGCATTGATGGCCATTTTTTTCGTGCTGTAGGGGTAGATCGCATTGATCACGTTCTTGAACCACCGGATGTTACCAGCGCAGGCCGTTATCATCGACTTGGTCAACCTACCCTGTACATGAGTCCTTCAATTGAATGGTCAACGATGGCGATTTCTGGATATATGAGGGAGGATGGCAGAGAACGGGTCATCGTTCCACTCATGGTCAGTGAGGCTTTTGTTGTAGACCAGCGGGATGAGTATGCATGCAACATACTTGGCATTGACCGTGAGCGGTCTAATCAATCCTGGCGCCCAGCGTTGTTGGCGGGAAAAGAACCTGCCTCATGGATTAATGCTGATATCGCCAGAAATGCCGGGGCGGATGGCATCATTGATCGTTCAAGAATGATACCTGATGGCTGGCATTTGAATCTGTTTCGCTGGAATGACTTGGGCGGGCCATCAGTAACAGTTTGCGGGGAACCGATACCGATATCGTTATCATCAGATGGCACTAAATGGGGGCTATAAAGAGTAATTTGTCACCAAAGTATCGTAATTTGGCTCAAATTCGGTTTGATGGGGCATTTAACCCGCGAGCAAAAGTTGTGGTTTTCTGTTTAATATCGATCAAAGGCAGCGCTGATCGTTGCGTGGATTCAGCATCCTGACGACAGCCGCTGCCCCTTTATGTATACATTGTAGCCACTCAGTGGTCTCACGGGAGACCGCAGAATGGGGAATTAATTAAGCTGATAATCAAGCGTTATTTCCGCTTTCAGCAGCTGTGATACCGGGCAGCCGGCCTTGGCTTTTTGAATAATTTTCTCGAATACTGCATCATCAATACCCGGTAGCTTCACGGTGCTGTTTAACGCAATTTTAGTGATGGCAAACCCGCCGTCCACTTTATCCAGCGACACGTCCGCCGTGGTATCAATGCTTTCCGGGGTATGACCTTCATCCCCCAGCATCAGTGATAATGCCATGGAAAAACACGCAGCATGGGCTGCGCCGATCAATTCTTCCGGGTTGGTACCCGCCGCACCCTCGAAACGGGTATTAAACCCGTAGGGTTGCTTTTTTAATGCCCCACTCTCAGTGGAGATGGTGCCTTTACCGTGTTTGATATCACCCTGCCAATGGGCCTGTCCTTTTTTATGAATCGTCATGTTTTTTCACCTTTTTTGAAGAACACGCCATAAGTATAGAAGATTGTGCCCATTCTGCCGGTGAGGGGGTAAAACGATGCCTGTGGTCGAGGTCAATAGGTCATGTATCGGGTCTTGTGACCTACCTATGCGGCTGGTAAATAACGTGCAATCTTGGATTTCAGCAGTGAGTCAGCATTTGCGTATATTAACGATTTTATGTATAGTTATATGCATAAAATCATTAACCAACGAGATGAATATGCATACAATTCATAACAACGTAGCAAGAACCAGCAAAGGCAATGCATGTCATAATGACCTGCTCGAGATTGCTTCTGAGCGGGCTAAAAATGTGTTTAATCATATTACCCGTCGAAAAACAGGCAACCGGGTAGTGCCGACTAAAGAAATGTTAGCGTTACCCGACAATGAGTTTCTGCTTGAATATTTGCTTTCCAATATGCTGGACGATGCCCTTGAGGACATCACGCCTGAAAAGAAGGCGTTGTTAAGAAAAGTAAAAAGTCGGGCAAAATTTTTGGATACCGTGAAAGCACACGGCGGTACTATTAAGTCATCACAGGTCGCGGAGCATATAGGCAAAAGTAAAGTGACGGTGAAAAATATGAAAGATGCCGGTAAGCTTTTAGCGCTCAAAATGGGCGGAGATTTTGTTTATCCTACCTTCCAGTTTTCCATTGATGACAATCTGACTGATGAAAATGGACTTTTGAATGGATTTGTCGAGATATTACAGCAACTTCACGATGTCGATGATGTTATGCAGTATGGATTTTTTGTCCGTTCCATTAACACACTGGAGTCGCGTTTAAACCAAGAAACATCGGTAATAGAAATACTAAAACACGGAGCCAATAAAGATGACCTTGAGCATATCTTGCGCCTTGCCCGTTTATATGGAACGCAAAATGCAGTATGACATTAATGAAAGGGTCAGGCTTCTAGGACACACATTTTTATATTTAGATAATCAGGACACCGAGATCGTCAGTGAGAATATCCGCAGCACGTTCATTATTGAAGTAAAAAGCGGAAAGCGGCACTAAATTTTCCATAGAGACAACGCCTCTTCCATTAGGATCTTCATGCCATAAAACAATGCAAACTTCACCTGTGGTATTGGACGTGTATCTCAAACCATCATAAAATTGACATAATAGATTGGCTATTCGTTGTGTGTTTTTATAGGAAGTTGTCGTTAAATCATGCATTGTCATTTTCATTTGTGTCATCAGCATATTGCCATCAACAATGTTTAGATCTCTGGCGGTTTTCAACGTTGCCATATGATAATCATCAAGTTTTTTCTCACGTAGTGCGGGTAATCCCTTAAATATCTCGCCAAGGGCAGCCCGAGGTTTTTCGGCCAAATACAACGTCCCTTTGGTGTGATGAACACCATAACGGCTTTTACTGCCATCGGGATTAAAAAAGACACCTTTCCCCTCCAGATAACCATCTTGCAGGCGGTAGAATATTTTTCCTTTCTTAAGTAAATACATTATGTTATCTGATTTATTAAGGAATTTTTCTTTGATTTTAGCCAGGTTTCTGTCGAGAACGTCCTCTGTAATACAGATCACTATTATCATCCTTATAATATAGAATATATTTTTATGGAAATGTCGTCATTGGTTTCTTTTGTCGCGTGAAATATGTGCGCATTTACTTTTTATGTTTATTAACGATACTATCGTAGTTAATTAAATTTGGAAAGCGATGCAAGCTTAAAAAATCCAGTTTTTAAGGAATTCGCGTAGATAGGTTTTAAAAAACACGAAATCATTATATGATGATAGAATAAATGGCTAATTAAATTATTATAAAAATATTTTTTTGAACATACTCCGGGCATGATAAATAAACATGCTATGAAAAATCGGCGTCAATAATAATATAGATCAAGCATACGTTGACACTGACAACATTAGATAAATCATCGCCACAGTCGCCACAGTCGCCACAGTCGCCACAGTCGCCACAGTCGCCACAGTCGCCACAGTCGCCACAGTCGCCACGGATAGCATCGTTGTACTTTTGCTGTTTTGGTTGTGTCAGTCATCAGCTATAGATTGCACCGAGCATTTGCTGAGGTTTTTATTGTGTTGGGCATTGAAATGGTGCTTTCCTCAGCGCTCACCTTTGCGGGTATGCCGCTAAAGGCCATACCCGAACCATGATGTAGCCATCAGGGCCCTGCTTTTTTTTGGCTACGCCGTTGCATGGCTTGGGCGTGATTATTACAGCGTGGTAATAACAGGTTTGACAACCTGGTCCAGCAGTCAACTAAATGAGTTGTTGCCTACGTTGATGATAATTGCGTTTGTTTATAACCATAGGGTCTACAACGTGAGGTTATCGGCGTGATGCGAGTACATCACTCGTGTATGCGACCTCTTAATTTAACATAAATGAACATAACATTGCTAATCTATAACAATATCCCTCAATATATTTACATTTTAAAATAATGAAGAATTAATCATAAATTTAAAAAAATTATTTTTAGAATAATCAACCCCATTATTTTGCTGATTTCAGCGATAAATTTATGCAGTTATTGTCCAATATACCACTGATTTGATATCTCGGTTTTGTTCAGAATGTGATATTAATCATGACATTTTGTAAAAAAAATACTCCAGACGAATTTATCAAAAAAATGTCGCTAAGTGGAATGTTACTCGATCTTAAAATATTATCCGTAGTAAGCAATAGAGAGCTCGCTAGTTGTTGATGAAAAAGAATTAATATTTTAATTAATTGTTTTTTATAGTAATTATTTGTGATTGTTATTAGGATTTTTCGTAGAAAAAAATTAATGGTTGTGTGCCATTTTATCTGCCAAGTGATAAAAAAACGCAGTATGAAAATATAATTTAATGAAAAAGTAGTTACTGCCGATATCATTGGTATGCGTAGCATTGAGTGTTTTCAGATTGAATCATTTTGTGCCTCCTGGCTTTTATCACTTTTCGTGGCATAGTCCCCGGTTTATAACCCACCAGCCAATCACACTTTACTGATTTGATTGATAACCCTACCTAAAAAGGAGCGCACGATGGCGCTAGTTAAGAAGGTGTCCGCAGTTGCCGCAGCCAACATTCGTGATTGCGGCAAGTCCTCTACTGCCGCCACGCGCGAGGCAGAAGTCCAGCGCAAGAAGGCACGCACGTTGGCAAAACAGCAACAGGCGGCAGAAAGGATCGCGGCGGCGACCTCTCAATTATCATCCGGTATCAATGAAGCCGCGTCAGCCGCAGAAGAACTGAAGCGCTCGACCGAGCAGATTGCCACCGGTGCTGAAGAAGCGTCGGGCGCCTCCCAAAAATCGCTGGCTGCGCTTAAGCAGATGGAACGGGCGATCATGCACCAGCTGAAAAATGCCGAAACGAGTCAGGCCAATGTCGAAGCGACCCAGGCCCTGGTGATCAAGGCCAGCGCCGAAGCCGCCAGTCTGGTGGCCAACGTCGGCATCTCTGCCACGCGCCAGAACGCCTCGGTAGTGATGGTCGCGGAACTGGAAAAGCAGGCTGCCAGTATTGGCGATATCGTCAAGGCTGTGGCGCGCATTGCCGACCAGACGAATTTGCTGGCATTGAATGCCGCCATTGAAGCCGCACGCGCCGGCCAGCATGGCAAGGGTTTTGCCGTCGTCGCTGATGAAGTGCGCACGTTGGCAGAGACCTCGGAAAAAAGCGCCGAGCAGATCCAGGAACTGGTCGGCGAGATCCAGGGCGAAGTTAAGGTTATCGCTGATGGTATCGGCGGCGCCGCCACACAGGTCCTGGCGGAAGTCGAAAACGGCAAAGTCATTATCGAGCAACTCGAACAGGTCCGCCTCGACTCAATCGACATTGTCGACGGCGTGCGAGAAATCGCCACCGGCGCGCAGCAATCCTCAACCGCCGCCAGGCAGGCGTTGAAGGGATCGGAAGACATTGCCGCCGCTGCCGAAGAGCAATCCGCCGCCGCCGAAGAGTCTTCTAATACGGTGGCAGAACAAAGCCTGGCATTAAGCGAATGTGAGCAGGCCGCGCAGAACCTGGCCGAACTGGCCGAAGAACTGAAAGTCTCGACCGACGTGGCCAAAAGCGCTGAAGAAGTGGCTTCTGCCGCCGAGGAATTGTCCGCCGCAGTGCAGGAAATTAGCCGCTCTGGTACGCAGATCATGGCTGCTATCGAACAGATTCGACGCGGTGCCCAGGTGCAGTCCGCCGGCACCGAGGAAACCGCAGCGGCGATTGATCAGATCGAACGTGGTGTCGAAATTGCGCAGCAACGCGGCAAGGTCAGTAGTGAAAAAGTCAGCGCCATCAAGGAACTGCTGGGCGCCAACAAGAGCCGTCTCGAGCGACTGATTGGCGGCATTGCATCCTCGGTCGATTCGTCGGGCACCAGCCTGAGCCAGATCAAAAAACTGGAACTGGTTTCACGTCGCATCGACAAGATCGTCGACGCCATCACCACAGTCTCGATCCAGACCAATATGCTGGCGGTGAACGGCTCAATTGAGGCTGCCCGTGCCGGCGAATTCGGTAAGGGTTTTGTGGTGGTGGCTACCGACATCCGTAATCTGGCGCACGATTCGGCGGAAAATGCCGATCGTATTAAGGACTTGGTTAAGGCGGTGCAGGACCAAATCGGCGTGGTCGGGCATGACCTCAGTGACATCATCGCCACCGCCGCCGCCGAAGCGGAGAAAGCCAAATCGATCACCAGCAGCCTGAATTCGATTGAAACCGAAATCAACGCTGTTGATATCGGTACCAGTGAAATTCTCAGCGCCGCCAATGAAATCGCTGGGGCGATCACCCAGGTCAAAGCCGGTGTGGATCGGATTTCCGCCGCTGCCCAGCAGGCTGAGCGGGCTGCCATCGAATCTGCCGCCGCCGCCAAACAACAGTCTCAGGGAGCAGAAGATTTGTCTGCCGCCGTCGAGGAAATCGCTTCGTTGGCTGACGAATTGCAAAGTGCATGACGTTCCCCCCTGATATGAGGAGACTGAAATAATGAGCAATGAAACACCGGACCCAAATATGGATACCCGCCATGTTGTGGATGCAGAGGATGAAGAAAGCACCTCGGCTATTCGTCAGTTCGTGACGTTCATCGTCGGCGATGGCGCTTTTGCGGTCGACATGGCGCCGGTGAAGGAAATCATCCGTGTACCGGATGTGGTGCGGGTACCGCTGGCTCCAGGCAGCCTGGATGGCTTGGCCAATTTGCGTGGCAAGGTGTTGCCGATCATTAGCTTGCGTCGCATCTTCGGTTTTGCCGAGCGTGTACATGATGACGCGTCGCGTGCGGTGGTGATCGACCAGGGCCAGCCGCTGGGTTTTGTGGTAGACCGGGTGGCCAGTGTGATAAGTGTCGACCCACGCCAGATCGAAGATACCCATTCCATCAGCATCACTGTCAATACCGAACTGGTCTCGGGTTTGCTCAAAGACGTGGGCGGCTATCCGATGATCATGGTACTGGACTTTACCAAGCTGATTAACACTGAATTTGCCGGCATTAGCGCCATGGCGCACCGTCACAGTGATAGCAGCATGGAAGTCGCATGTCAGCCCGGCAAAGAAGACAATCAGTTCGGCGACATTCTGCAGTTGGTCAGTTTTGAAGCGGCTGGACAGGAATATGCCATCGTGATCGACGATGTGCAGGAAATCGTCCAAGTGCCCGACACCATTGTGCGTGTACCGCATTCGGCTTCGCATGTGTTGGGCATGATGATTTTGCGTAATCGGTTGTTGCCACTGGTCTCTCTGCGCCTGATGTTCGGTCTGCCGGAGCGCGAGTCCGACGAGGAAAGCCGCATTATGGTGGTATCACTGGGTGCTGTCTCGGTGGGCGTGGTGATGGATAGCGTCAATGAAGTCCTGCGCGTGGCGCGCGCCGATGTGGATGCCATGCCGACCCTGCTCGCACGGGAAGGTGACCTGTCCGAGATCACCGAGATTTGCCGGCTCGACGGCGGCAAGCGTCTGGTGTCGATTCTTTCAGTAGCAAACATGTTCCGGCACTCTGCGGTGCGCGAGGCATTGTCGAAGGTGGATGCAATGAAACAACAGCAGGACCAAACCCGTGCCGACGAGCAGGATGACGACGCCAGCAATGACGAAGAACAGGTGGTCATCTTCCGACTTGGCAAAGAGGAATTCGGCGTGCCAATCGAGAGCGTGCAGGAAATCGTACGCATTCCCGAGGAATTGACCCATGTGCCCAAGGCGGCCTCGTCGGTAGAAGGCGTGATCAATTTGCGTGGTGCGGTGTTGCCGGTGATTGACTTACGGCGCCGTCTCGGGCTTGAGGTTATCGAACGTACCGACGGACAGCGCATCATGGTCATTTTGATCGAGGGTGTGCGCACCGGCTTTATCGTTGATTCGGTGGCCGAGGTGCTAAAAATTCACACGTCGAGCATCGAACCCGCGCCTCATTTGTCCGGCGACCCGTCGCGCCTGCTGGCGCGCATGGCCAATTTGGAAAAACACAAGCGCATGGTGCAGCTGATCGATCCCCTGTACCTGATGGAACATCATGAACAGTCTGATCATGCTGTGGTTGTGGCTTAAGGTAAAAGGACGTACTGACGATGATCAAGTTGCTTATTGTTGATGATTCGGCTTTGATGCGACGCCAACTGTCGACGCGGTTTAACGCTGAGGGTGACTTCACGATCCGTCTGGCTCGCAATGGCAAAGAAGCCGTGGAGGAGAATCACGCTTTTCAGCCAGATGTGATCACCCTCGACATCAATATGCCGGAAATGGATGGACTGACCGCCTTGTCGATGATCATGGTGGAACGTCCGGTGCCGGTGGTGATGGTGTCGTCGCTGACTGAAAAGGGCGCATTGGCAACCTTCGAGGCACTCAATCTGGGTGCGGTGGACTATATCGTCAAGCCTGGCGGGACAATATCGCTGTCGATTGATCGGGTCCTCGATGCAATAGTCAGCAAGGTAAGAGTGGCCGCCAAGGCACGCATCAAGCCACCGCTCAGAGCACGGGCGGCTCGGCCCGGTTTTGTGCCGCGGGTCGTGGCGAGCGAAAATGCACCGGCCAGCCGCACCAGCCACTTAGGCAATGGCCTGGTGATCATTGGCGTGTCGACCGGCGGGCCGCGTACGCTGGAGGCGATTTTGCCGCTGCTGCCGGCCGATTTTCCGTGGCCGATACTGGTTGCACAGCACATGCCAGCCAGCTTCACTTTGCCCTTCGCCCAGCGTATGGACGGCCTGTGTGCCCTGAATGTGGTGGAAGCCAGCCGGCCAATGATGCTCGAACCCGGTACCGTCTACATCGGCAAAGGCGGGGGCGACATGGTGGTGAGCGAACGCTTAGGCAAGCTGACCGTGTTGCCCAAGCCGGAAAACGCAGCCTATCTGTGGCATCCCTCGGCCGAGTTGCTTGGCCGTTCGGTGCTCGAGCACGTCGACCCGACCCTGGTGGTGGCTGTGATGCTGACCGGGATGGGTTATGACGGCGCTGATGCCTTTGCCGAACTCAAAAAAAGAGGCGGCCGCACCATCGCCGAGTCGGAAGATTCAGCCGTGGTATTTGGTATGCCGGCCGAACTGATTGCCCGGGGCGGTGCCTCGGTCGTGCTGCATTGCGAAAAAATCGCCCAGCAAATTAACGCCTGGGTCAGCTAAGCCATGTCTGACATTGCGAGAGAAGACGAGTGATTGCCGCCGCGTGATTATCCTGGCCTGCCGTTGAGCGATAGTACGCATCATGGCCGTCAATGTCCTGGCGTCGCGGGCCAGCGACGCTGGAAAAATAGCGCATTGAGGCCATTAATCATGATCCGCAGGTTAACGTCTGCGGCACCGTTGACAAACTGCTGGGCGAAGTCGTTTCCCTGGCCGCGCAAGACGCGCTGACTTGTCTGGGACTGTGTTTTTTCGCAGGCCCGTATATCAAGTTTATTGCCAACCTGGCATTAAAGCTTACTGCAAAGGCACACGCTGGTATGGCTGACATTAACATTAGCGATGACAACTTCCGTAAATTCCGGGAATTTTTCTATCGTAAGACCGGGATTCAATTCGAGGAATCGAAACGCTACTTCGTCGATAAACGACTGCTAGAGCGGATCGAAAAAACCGGCAGCGAGACCTTTCGACATTATTTCACGATGCTGCGTTTTGACGCTACGGGCGTGGAATTACAGGCGCTGGTCAACCTGATGACCATTAACGAAACCTATTTTTTTCGTGAAGATTACCAATTTGATTGCCTGGTCAATTCGATCTTGCCCGAAATCGTTGCCGACAAGATCGATGACACTCCGATTCGGATCTGGATTTTGCCCTCGTCGTCCGGCGAAGAAGCCTACTCGATCGCCATGTGCCTGCTGGAGCGCTGGCCCGGGATCAGTCAATGGGATGTTGAGCTTATCTCCTCCGACATCGATACCAAGATCCTGGCCCAGGCACGCGCTGCGCTCTACACGCCGCGCTCGGTACAGCATGTTCCCAGAGCTTACCTGCAAAAGTATTTTCAGCCGGTTGGGCTGAACTACCAGCTCGGCGATGATTTGCGCGACGCGGTGGAATTCACCCATGTGAATCTGATGGATGCCACCGACGTGATGCCATATCGCAACTTCGACGTGATTTTCTGCCGCAATTTATTGATCTACTTTGACGACCTGTCGCGTAAGCAGGCGGCGGAAACATTTTTTGATGCGCTACTCCCGGGCGGCTTCATCTGCCTAGGGCATTCGGAATCAATGAGCCGAATTTCTCCCCTTTACAAGGCTCGCCAGTTCCCAGAGGCGATCGTCAATCAAAAAGTTTTGGAGCAAAAATGAAGCATATTCTCATTGTGGGTGACGCCTCGGCAGTGCGTATGTATCACCGTTCGATCTTAACCGCAGCCGGTTATGCCGTCGGCTCGAATGTCGGACTCGTTACATCGGTACCCGCCGATGTTCTGTTCCATTACGTACGTCGGTTCCTCGGGAGGTGTAGCGTATGACGCCGATTCTGCAACAATTTCTCGAAGAGACACGCGAATTTCTGCAGGCGATCAGTCAAAAGTTGCTGCAGTTGGAAGAGACCCCGGCGGATGCTGCCATGATGACGGAGTTGTTCCGCTTTGTGCACACACTCAAAGGCAACAGCGGTCTGTTCGAATTCCCTGAAATGACCCGGGTGCTGCACGCAGCCGAAGACCTGATGTCGGTGGTGCGCGATGGCCATCTTGGCTACAGCCAGTCATTGGCCGACCCTTTGCTTGATGCGGTGGATTTCGTCGGCATGCTGTGTGACGAGATTGAAGCGACCGGTCAAAGCAGTGCCAACCATGCCGCTGTCTCGGCCACACTGGCGGCGTCTTTGCGCGCCCTGATCCCGCCGTCTGAGGGACGCGGTGATGCGGTGGATACCTCGTGTATCGACAGTGCGGCGAGCACCGCCACCGAGTTGCCCGCCGTAGACACGGCGCTACGCCTGGCCTTGATGCCGGAAGCCTTGCGCATGGTTTGCTACCGGCAAGCCAGCAAAGACCGGCCACTGTATTGGGTCACCTATACGCCTGACGCAGAATGTTTTTTCGTCGGCGAAGATCCGTTTTTCCAGGCTCGCCAACTGCCAGAACTGCAATGGCAGCGGGTGAGTTCCATCGCCCCTTGGGCCGCTTTGCCGCAGTTTGATGCCTATCATTGTGTGCTGCGTTTCGAGATGCTCAGTGGTGCCCCGCAGGACGAGTTGGAAGACTATTTCCGCTATGTGGTGGAGCAGGTCAGTATCGTTGCGGTGCCAGCCATCATGCTGGCGATCCCGACGGGCGACAAAAACGGCGACCCGGTGCCTGAGGATGTCGTTAGCGAGGCGCTGCTGCACCTGCAAGGCGGCGACCTGGCAAGCCTGGCGCGGCTGGCCGACACCATGCTGGAATCTTCCTCTTCTACACTATGGCTGGCGTCAGTGTTGCGCTGGCTGCTGCTGGTTCTGGAGCAGGAACCGGAAAATCACGCCGTGCTACGCGTGCTGATTGAATCGCTGCGCAACATCGACCCACCGGACTTGCTCCGTATGCCCGTCGCAGACCGGGCTGTGGCGCAGGCGATCACGCCGGCCAGACCGATGGTCGCGCTGAACCCAGTCACCCCGGCAACGCCGGGCTCACTCTGCCGTCGCGCCGAGGATGTCACGGTCTCTACCAAGACCCTCAAGGTCGATCAAGGAAAAATTGATCGCCTAATGAACTTGATCGGCGAAATGGTGGTGTCGAAAAATGCGCTGCCCTACCTGGCGGTCAAAGCGGAAGAGGTGTATGGCGTGCGTGAACTGGCACGCGAAATCAAGTCGCAGTACGCCGTCATCAATCGCATTGCCGAAGAAATGCAGGACGCCATTTTGCAGGTGCGTATGCTGCCGGTTTCGTTCGTGTTCCAGCGTTTTCCGCGTCTGGTGCGCGACATCTCGCGCAAGCTTGGCAAGGACGTCAATCTGGTGCTGGAAGGCGAAAATACCGAGGCTGACAAAAACATCATTGAAGCGCTGGCCGACCCGCTGATCCACATCGTGCGCAACAGTCTCGATCACGGGCTGGAAATTCCGGCGGTGCGACTCGCCGCCGGTAAACCGGCGAAAGGCCAGCTCACCATTCGCGCCACGCAGGAAGCGGGCCGGGTGCTGATTGACATTATTGACGACGGCAAAGGCATCGACCCCGCCCTCATCAAACGCAAGGCTTACGAAAAAGGCATCATCGATGACGCCACGCTAGAGCGCATCACCGACCAGGATGCCGTCAATCTGGTCTTCGCGGCGGGTTTCTCAACCGTTGAGGTGGTGTCGGATCTTTCCGGCCGCGGGGTCGGCATGGATGTGGTGCGCGCCGCGCTGGCGCAGGTCAACGGCAGTGCCACGCTTGACAGCACGGTCGGCAAAGGCACCCGCCTGCGTCTGTCTTTGCCGCTGTCGATGGCGGTGACCAATGTGATGATCATCAAATCGAATGGACAGATCTTCGGCGTGCCGATGGACATGGTGGTGGAAACCGTCAGGATCCCGCGAGCCAATATCCGTTACATCAAAAACCATCAGACTGCGGTACTGCGCGGGCGTATCGTGCCGCTGCGTTCACTCAACGAGTTACTGGCCACCAACCAGCCGCAGCGTGCCAATGAAGAGGACGAGCTGGCCACCCTGGTCATCCGCATGGCGGGCGAACCCATGGGCGTGGTAGTCGATGATTTCCTCGAAGTGGCCGACATTATCCTCAAACCGATGACCGGCATTCTGGCTGGCCTACCGGGTTATGCTGGCTCCGCGCTGATGGGCGATGGTTCGGTGCTGATGATTCTCAATCCCAAGGAGCTTGTTTAATGTCTATCACCTACCGCAAGACATCGGCCGTTTTTGAGAGTTTGGTCAGCGTGGAGGATGCGGAAGACCTGCTGCAGTGGATCCAGAAAAACCCACAGGGCAACGTCGACTTATCCGGTTGTACCCATCTGCATGCCGCTAATTTGCAGGTCTTGATGGCAACCCGTATTGCCGTCGTTGCCTGGCCGAAAGACACCGTATTCAAGCGCTGGCTGACCAGCGCCCTGAAGTGATTAATTAAGGAAAACCGATGACAAAGATCATTATGGTGATTGATGATTCAGCGACCATGCTGATGTGCCTGAAAAATAGCCTGGAGATCGGCGGTTTCAGCGTCATCACCGCCGCTGATGGCGTGCTCGCGCTGGAAAAACTGCAAACCGGCCCCAAGCCGGACCTGATCATCACCGATATCAATATGCCCAATATGGGCGGTATCGAGTTTATCAGCCATGCACGTAAGCTACCGGGCTTTCGTTTCATCCCCATATTGGCGCTCACCACCGAGAGCCAGCAAGCCAAACGTGATGAAGCCAAAAAACTGGGCGCGACCGGGTGGCTGGTGAAGCCGGTGGGCGCTGCCGATCTGATGAAGATTATTAAGCAGGTATTGCCAGGAGCGTGAGCATGTCATTTGCATCTACTGTGCGGTACTTCATGGGGCGCCTGCGCACCGGGTTCGGCCATCCGCCACGTCGGTTGGTTATGTGCGCGATACTACTGCTGGTGGCGGGGCGACTGCTGCCAGTATATTGGCTTGATAGCCTGCCCGGCCGGCCGGGCGATGCTTTGCTGCTGTTGGCGATATTGCTGCTGGCATCATTCGCCTTTTTGCCCCTGCCGGGGCGCACCCGCACCGCGACAGCGCAGCCCGCACCCGCCCGTGGACGGGGTACCGTCGACGCCATCCTCGATCAGCATTTTCTATTGGATGAAAAGATCGATCGGCAACTCACCGTGGTTGCCAGCGATACCGAGGAGGCTTCACTGGCGATCATGCAAGAAGTGCGCAATCTTTATGACACCGCCAGCAAACTGGTGTCCTATCTGGACAACTCACCGGTGGGGGAAGGCGACAATATGGGCACGGAGATCCAAAATAACCTCACGGAACTGACGAAGGTGGGCGCTTTCATCGAACATCTGCCGGTCAAGATGGCGCGCGACCTGAAAAATATGCAGGCAGTGGTCAAAGAAATCAAACAGCTCCGCGGTATGCTCGACGAGGTGCAGGCGATCGGCATGCAATCCCACATCCTGGCGATCAATACCGCCATTGAGGCCAGCCGCGCAGGTGAATCCGGGGCGTCGTTTCGCGTGATTTCGCAGGAGATGCGTGCTCTGGCAGCCAACTCCAGCACGGTTGCCTCGAGCATTCACCAGGGGCTGTCGCGCACCAGCCTGGTGGTTGAGGACGGTATCGCCTCGAGCATTTCAGCGTCCTCGGCAGAGATGGACGCGGCGGTCCACGCCTCATCGTCGATCCAGACCATGATCAATAACTTTGAAGACCGGATCCAATACTACAAGAGCCGTCTCGCGGTCGCCATGCAACACAACACCGTTCTGGCCGAAGAAATCTCTGCCGTCATGGGGCATAGTCAGTACCAGGACGTGGCCCGTCAATCGTTGGAGCGTGTTCGTGTCGCCATGGGGCAACGCAATGCTTTTTTCCATCATGCCGTGGATGTTATGCAGCAAGACAGCAGTGCGGCGGCTGATTTACCTGACATGCTCGCGCAAATCCTGCTTGATTATGACACCGAAGAGCACAAGCACGGTCACTCCGAGCGGCTCACGGGCGAGAGCGGCAGCGAACCGAAAATCGAGCTATTTTAACCCCCGACGTGGGATCATGGGCCGATCTCCCGCCACCCTCCTGGCGGGGGAATGATAAGGGATGGTGGGTAGCGTCGGGTGGTCCATGGGGCATGCAGAGCTGTTTTCAGTTTATTGCCGCGAAACCTCATTTTTGGGGATCATTATCACCACCTCTTCTGCGATAAGAAAATGTTCAATCAGCAGTTTTTGTTGTTCATGATGCGAAAGCGTTAAAAAACTTTCAGAACCGTCAGCTGCGCGCGTGACTTTTTCACCTTTAACCATGCCCGTGATCGATTCATTTCCCGCCAGGCGGATTAATGTCGCTCCATCGAAACGGCTGTTATTTCGGCTCAGTTCATGACGACGGGGGAATTCTGCTGCGGGCGCATTGGTATCAAGCAAACGGCAGTCAATGCGAGGACGCCCGAGTGGTTTCCAGTTAATGCACCAGTGACCTGCACTGTTGTAATGAACCCGGGTTCCCCATACCGGATGAGGTGAATGCCGCTCGATTATCGGCAACGGGGACCCATGAAGCAGGGTGGCATCAACAATGAGTGGATTATTGATAAAATTAACCACCAGGGTGCCATGACCGGGGGATTCTTTTAGCTGGGGGTGGGGGGAGAGCATGGTCGAAAGCGCAAACTGTACGGGAAAGTCCAGGTAATCCAGTAGTGCATACAACGCACTATGGCCTGCCCAGCAGGTACCGCCGGTCCCGTACTTCAGCCAGTGTAAAAAGAAATCTGACGGCGTGTACCCAGGTAGGGGATGAGCATGACCACGCTGCGTCAGGATACGTTTACGTATATTATCAAAGGGCACCGCCCGGCACCACGCCTGATAAATCTCCGCCAGGCCAGACGCACTGGTTTTGGGTAAATGGCGGATGCCCAGCTTTTCAAGTACCCGTTCGGCAAGGGCTGGGCTGATATTCATTTCACCATTAATCACGTCGTTTTACTCATCAGTGACCTGCGCGCAAATACGGTCGTCATATTCTATTACTGCGGTCTTATGTCAGATAACGCGATAAACAGCGTTAAAGGCCATGGGGCCCCAGCACCCAGAAAAACCATTGTGATCTGGCAGAACAACTGAATGTAATGTTTAGAAATAGCCTAGCATTTCAGACGTTATCTTGTTAGCTCATCTGAGCGTTCTGCTCGACTGCTTGGTCCCGGAATAGTATCGTGGAATGTATTAAGGAACCTCAACGCGGGTCGTGCAACGCTATGAAAATTAAGAGGTAGCCCAGGCGATAGCCTGGTTATTGTCTGATGAGGCTTCCTATGTCACCGGCAGTTTCATCGATTTGGCCGGCGGCAAATAGGCGTCTATTCGGCGCCTACAAAATGTTTTTTTGACAAAAACTCATATTTCAATATACACGAGCGTCCCGCTGTCGGCCAAGATGTTGTGGTTTACGGCCAGATGCGGTAGGCACAGCGACGTGAGCCCAGTAAAATATGCTCGCTGCGTTCTACCTTTGCCTGTAACACCACACGAAAAAGCGCGAGTTCACTGCGGCAAAATCCCTGACAGGTGGTGGCGGCGGCGCAAATGGGGCAGTGATTTTCAACCAATAAATAGCTGCCGTCCGGCTGATTGAGCCAGTGGGCCATATACCCTTCATGGGTACGAATCTGCACCAACACGCCGAGGCGATCTTCGAGCGTCAGGGGGTGGGGCATTGACTGCTGCGCATCCGCCATCTGTTGCTGATAATGTTGGCGGATTTCCTCTTCACGTTGCACGATCAGCTTATCAATCCCCGACTCACCAAAAGTATTGCGGATCATTCGTAGCAGTTGTACGGTCAGATCAGCATGGGTGTCAGGAAAATGAGCATGGCCGGCGGCGGTTAAACACCACATTTGTACCGGACGACCTACACCTTGCGACACTGTCTGCGGTTCGACCAGCCCTTGGCTGGCAAGTTTGATAAACTGCTGGCGTGCGGCTTCACCCGTGGTTCCCAATATTTTCCCGGCATCTCCCGCCGACAGTGGACCACGGGTTTTAAGCAGTGTCATTAGCCGTTCATGCACAGCGGGTTTGGGTGCGGCTAGTTTTTCCAAGTGATTGCTTGACATATTCAGTCGCTCACCCGTAGATTATTCCAAGAGATTTCTTGTTTAATATAACGCAGGCCAGATTGCGATTCAATTGATCCTTAGGAGCGGCGAGAATATGGTGCTAAAACAGCCTGGGTGGCGTGAGCTCTTCAGGGGAAATAATATGGGGAGCGCTGTTGCGCTGTGCGGCGGGGTAGTGCTGCACGCCATAAATATTTATATTGCCACCACCATCTTGCCGTCGGTGGTAAAGGATATTGGCGGACTGGCTTTTTATGCGTGGAATACCACGTTGTTTGTGGTGGCCTCCATCATGGGCTCGGCGCTATCCGGCCGTTTGCTCCGCCTGGCTGGACCGCGAGGTGCGTACCTGGTCGCGACGCTGATATTTATGCTCGGCAGTCTCATGTGTGCATTGGCACCGAGTATGCCGCTGCTGTTATTGGGGCGAACCATTCAAGGGTTCGGCGGTGGTTTTTTATTCGCGCTTTCTTATACACTGATTCATCTGGTTTTTCATGAATCCCTTTGGCCGCGCGCGATGGCGTTAGTGTCGGCGATGTGGGGGGTCGCTACGCTTATCGGGCCTGCGGTCGGCGGAATTTTTGCCGAGCTCAATGTGTGGCGTTACGCCTTTGGCATGCTTGTGCCGGTGGGCCTGATGTTTGTCCTGCTGGTATGGCACGTGATGCCAGCCCGACAGGCGACGGTTAAACCGGTTTCGCCGCTGCCCATGCCCCAACTGTTGCTGTTGGCGGGTGCCGCATTGGTGGTCAGTGCAGGAAGTCTCTCTTCTCGCGGGGCGATCAACCTGGGCGGTTTTGTGGTGGCGGTATTGATGTTATTGCTGCTGTTGCGACAGGAATCGCGTTCTCCGGTGCGTTTGTTGCCGCGAGGATCGCTCTCACCCTCATCGCCGTTGTTTGGGCTCTATCTGACAATGTCACTGCTGATGATGGGTATCGGCTGTGAGATCTTTATCCCCTATTTTTTACAGACGCTGCACGGACAAACGCCGCTTGCCGCCGGGTATATTACCGCCGCCGTGGCGGCCGGCTGGACAGCTGCTGAGGTATGGAGTGCCAGTTGGCACGCGCGCGGCGCCAGATTCGCCATTATCGCGGGTCCGGTGCTGATGGCGATAGGATTGCTGATGTTGTTGTTTCACTTGCCTGACGCATCCAACGGGGGAAGTCCTCTGTTGATAGGGATCGTCTGCGGGTTGGCTTTGATTGGTTTTGGTATTGGTTTCGGCTGGCCCCACCTGCTGACGCACATTTTATTGTCTGCTGAATCAATCGATCAAGATACCGCCGGCGCGTCAATTACCACAGTACAATCTTTCGCGGCGGCGATGGGCGCTGCACTGGCGGGTACCATTGCCAATCTGGCGGGGCTGAATGTGCCCGGAGGGGTCGCCGGCGCAAGCCATGCTGCATTCTGGTTATTATTATTGTCGATACTGGCGCCGTTGATGGCGATAGTTACCGCAGTCAGAGCCTCGTCATCTGTGGCGGTTCAGACAGCCGCGGTGAAAATCCATCAGTAATAGGCGCTATTGCGGGGTAACCGCCATGCAAGACCAATAGCATTAGCGCATCGCTAATCCGTTTAATCTGTGAATTTATCCACTCAACCTGAGCTGGCTAATCGGTCAGCTTGCTCAAAGGGTATGTGTGACACGGTGAGGTCTTTGCGCCGCTTGATGGCGCGTGAGGGCGGCTGGCATAAACTACAAATAAAACCATGGACCGGGTGATGGGCATGTGTAATAAAATGTCCCTGGCAATGGCCGCAGGGGGTCAATTGCAATAATTCGCTATTCACAAAACGTACCAAGGTCCAGGCGCGGGTCATGCCCAGTAGGGGGGCATGTTCCTCCAACGGCGGGCATTGCTCCAGATACAAACGGTATGCCTGGATAAGTACCACAATGCCACTGGCGTGACCATTTTGCTGTATCGCCCGAAAGATATTATAAAACATCGAGGAATGGATATTTTGTTCCCATGTCATATACCAATCGGTAGAGAACGGCAGCATGCCTTTCGGTGGCGGACTGCCGCGCAATTCTTTATACAACTTGATTAATTTCGGCCGGCTGAGCTGCGTTTCAGTTTCCAGCATCTGCAGCCGCGCACCCAACGTGATAAGCTCCATAGCCATGTGGATATCTTTTGCTTCCTGGACGATGCTTTTAGTGATCATGGCTGTATCCTTTTGCTCAAGACATGACTTTCATCGTTTGACGTTCGCTTAACCGGCTGGATAAAACAATCCCCGCATGCAGATGCTGTAGCCCACTGACGCGCGACTCTTCGGTTAATAATTCGATAGTCTGATGTTCATCGAAGCGAAACAAGCATAATAATTGACTGGCTTCAGCCAGTTTAGCCATCTGTGATAGCGTCAAACCTTGCAGTGTATCGGCCATGGCCTCATCAATACCCAGGCGGAACATTGCCGAGGTCTTATCATGAGCAATCAGGCGCTGCGTCAACAGTAAGTAAGAAAAATTCATGTCGTAGACATATTTGCGAATTTCAATGGCGTCCATTCAGTCTCCCTATATATCACTACATTATATGGTTAACGTACTGATAATAATTGATTTTAAACGAAGCAGAAGCTTAGGAATAATAAACCAATGCATAACATTACATAGTCGGTCATAACGCTATATCCCAATGTCAGCCAGACCTACCCTGGAATGGTAATTCAGTTATTTGTTATTCGTGTCTGGTATGATCTTGCCAGGTGACAAAATAGGTACCATGAGGTTAATAGTTGTCGTGCAATCTATTTGTTGGCAATTTTTAAAGGCAAGATGCCCGCCAACAAAAATGACGTGTCAAACCATCGACAGCAGAGTTTACCAGGTGAGCATATTAGTCACTGTAGATTAATATTATATTAAGGAATGTCTATTTATGAGTTAATTGTGATATTAGCCATATTATTAAATAAATATTAATATAAATCAATAGCATGAATATATTACAAGCTTATGGAATTTGGCGATAATAGATGACATTACACCTATTAGGTCGATAACTAAATGAATGATCTGCTACAGATGACAGTGAATCTCCGCCGGCGCGGGTTAGTCAAGCGCTAATTATGACCTCGGGAATACCTAGCTTGTGGCAAAATAACCGTTCGGCGGGTATGAATACTTAACCTGGTAACGGCGTTTTATCATCGGCATCAGGGTGATCAAACGAAGAACATAGATAATATGAAGTTAATTACTTTAGTTAATTAATTATCAATTTCTTCACTGATGGATGACATTTGGCCTTTAACTCACAATGTGTACGTAATATATTGACCTTTTTTCAAAATGACGACTTTGTGGTTAACTGAAAAAGGAGGCATTAATGATCATCATAATATTCTTGGTGAAAAATACCAAAAAGTAGCCCAGGGCGTGGCTATCCCTGTTCCCACCGTCGCGAGATTGGTCTTGTTGCCATTGTCCAGCCAACCGCGCAGACCGTTTATCACCGTAGGACCTAACGGACAATATTCCCCGCAGTACGATTCCCGTGCATTAAATAAGGGTAATCACCACTAAAGTTTACCTTTTGCCTGCCGATAAAAAAATTTATGAACGGATACAGCCCGTTACATGATCGCCAGTGGCGATCATGTACGATGACGGGACAGGGTCCGGCCCTAGGTTTAATGCCCCATCGTGGTTTGGTGGCAGCAGGATTGACTCATGGAAAGATGTAATCCGGTTAACGCCGTGGTGTTGCTATGGCTGTGCTCAATGTGCGCTCAGGCGGCGACGCTCAGTCCGGCGGAGCGGGATGTTATTGAGCAGCAGCAACGTAGTCAGTTGCAGCAGGATAGCCAGCAGCGCGAGGCGTTACAACGCGTGACACCGCCGCGCGCCGAGGCACCGGCTGGGCTCCCTAGCACCGGTGGCCCCTGTTTTACCCTGACCCGCATTGAGCTGCAGGGCGCCCAAACCTTGCCCGCCGCCGTCCGGCAGCAGTTAACCGCACCCTACCTTGGCCAATGTGTCGGTGTAGCGCAAATTAATCAATTGGTGAAGCAGGTCTCGGATTGGTATATCGCCCAAGGTTATATCACCAGCCGGGCCTTCCTGACCGCCCAGGATCTGTCGCAAGGCACGCTGCGTCTGGTGGTGATGGAAGGTAAATTGCAGGCTATCCGCCTGGAAAATCAGGATGCCCGTTTATTGCACAGCGCGTTCCCTGGATTGGAGGGAAAAATCCTTAACTTGCGTGATATTGAACAGGGCATGGAGCAAATTAACCGGTTGAGGCGCCAGCCGGTACATATTGATATCCAGCCAGGCAGCCTGCCGGGTTATTCGGTGGTCAACTTGACCGCCACCCCGGAACACCCGGGTTTCCTGAACGCCGGCTTCGATAACAGTGGTCAGAAAAGCACCGGCGTCGGCCAACTTACCACGTCGTTGACCGTCAATAATCCGCTGGGACTGGCGGATCAGTGGTATATCGGTGGTTCACGCAGCAGCGCGTTTATGAACGGTCGCAATGCCCGCAGCCTGCAAACCGGTTTTAGCCTGCCCTACGGTTATTGGTTGCTGGATTACAGCTACAGCTACAGCGATTATGTGAATACCATCAGCTCGCAAGGTTATGACTGGCGCTCCACCGGCGACAGCCAGGCACACCGGTTCACCTTGTCGCGGGTTATCTATCGCAACGGTGAAATGAAAACCGGTTTATCGTTGGGGCTGGCATACCGCATCAGCCGTAACTATCTCAACGACACCCGCCTTGACAGCAGCAGCCATAAATTCACCAGCCTGACCGGCGGCATCAACCATAGCCAAAAACTGTGGGGTGGTTATGCCACGTTGTCTCCCTCATTTAGCCGTGGTGTGCCCTGGCTAGGGGCGGAAAATGATGATGATCGGGTCGAGGGTGCGCCAAAAGCCGAATTTACCAAGTGGGGCACCTCCGCCAGTTTTTACCTGCCGCTGGCAGGCCAATTCACCTATCTCACCAGTGTAACCGGTCAGTGGACACCCGATCGGTTATACGGCACCGAGCGCATGACTCTCGGCGGTGACAGCTCGGTGCGCGGTTTTAAAGAACAGTACCTGTCTGGCGATAACGGCGGTTACTGGCGCAATGAAATCACCCGGCCGGTCGGTGTCGTTCCGCTGCTGGGGGATATCAGCGCGGTGGTGGCGGTGGATGGCGGTTATCTGCGCCACGATCGCCAGGATACCAACTCCGCCGGTAACCTGTGGGGCGCCGCCGTGGGACTTAGCAGTGCCAATGCGTCTTTTGTCAGTCAGTTCACCGTCGGTTGGCCACTGGCGTATCCGCGCCAGCTTTCCCCCGATCGGGTTTCAGTTTATTACCGCCTCGGCGTGCTGTTGTGACGCGGCCGTGATGAAACTGTCGTGATGAAACTGTTGTCATGACCCCGCAGTCATGACACCGCTGTTATAAAAGGAAGGATGGCTGCGATGATTTCTCCGGTTGAGCGTGTGGTGGGTTTATGGCGTCGTCTGTTAGCGTATTGGCTGATTGCCCTGCTGGCCTGGCAACCCCTATTTCCGGCCCTGGCGGCCGGCATCAGCGTCGCAACGGGCAATACCCAAACGTTGCAGGCCGGTAACGGCGTGCCGGTGGTGAATATCGCCACCCCCAATCAGGCCGGTATCTCGCATAATCAATATCAGCAATTTAACGTCGGCAACGAAGGGCTGATCCTCAATAACGCCACGGATAAATTAACGAAAAGCCAACTGGGTGGCCTGATCCGTAATAATCCCAATCTGCAGGCCGGTCGGGAAGCTAAAGCCATTATCAACGAAGTGGTCGGTGCCAACCGTTCCCAGTTGCAAGGGTATATGGAAGTGGCCGGTAAAGCGGCCAATGTGATGGTGGCCAATCCCTACGGTATCACCTGTAACGGCTGCGGGTTTATCAACACCCCGCATGCGACCCTGACCACCGGTAAGCCGGTGTGGGCCGCCGACGGTTCCTTGCAGGCGCTGGAGGTGACCCAAGGGGATATTATCGTCGAGGGCCGAGGCCTGGATGCCAGCCAGAGCGATGCATTTTCACTGTTGGCCAGGGCGACGCAAATCAATGCCGGCCTGTACGCCAAAACATTGACCGTGGCGGTAGGGGCCAATCGTATCGATGCGGCGGGCAATATTACCGCACTCGGTAACCCGGACGACGCACCCCGGGTGGCGGTGGATACCGGCGCGCTGGGCGGCATGTACGCCAACCGTATCCGGCTGGTCTCCAGTGACAAGGGCGTGGGTGTCAATCTTGGCAACCTTAGCGCCGCCACCGGCGGCATTGCATTGTCGGCGGCGGGCGATCTGACGGTAAATAATGCCGTGGCCCAAGGCGGCACCAACGGTGCTGGCGATTTGACCTTGTCGGCCGACGGTAAACTGACGCTGAACCATGCTGAAGCCCGAGGCGGACTTAACGCCCGCGCTCACGGCGTGCAACTGGGCGGCAATGTGACGGCACACGATGCCATGGCGCTCGACAGCCGCGGCGATCTGGCCGTTGACCATGCCACCGTGTCCGCCGGCGGTGCCTTGCAACTCGATGCCACCGGGCGGCTCAGTGCCAACAACGCAACCTTCAGCGCCGGTATCGATAGTAACGGTAACATTGGCGAGCAGGGCACTTTGTCGCTTAACGGCGCCACCGTCAGCCTCAACGATAGCCAAGGCACCGCAGCCGACACGCAGCTTAGCGCCAATGGGACATTGCAGCTTGATGCCGCCAGTCGGCTACAGGCTCGCCAACTCACTATCAGCGGGCAGCAGTTGCGGTTGGATGGACAACTGTCCTCCAACCGCGATCTTACCGTCAAGGGTACCGGGTTGACCGGTGGTGACAGCGCCGTGTTGGGCAGTCAGCACAATATCAATCTTAATCTCAGCGACAGTAGCCAATGGCAGGGTCAAATGCTGGCGGGCACCGGGTTGCATTTTCATGGTGGCAGCCTGACCAACGGTGGGCAGTTGCTGGCAGTAAACGAACTGACGTTTGCCGGCACTGAGCTTGACAACAATGGCCGCATCCAGGCCGGTGATTTGACGTTAAACGCCGATAGTCTGAACAACCGTGGCCAGATACAGGCGCAAAACGACGCGGCGCTCAACGTGCGGTCATTAACCCAGCTGTCGGCAGCCGGTCTGCTGGCCGGCGATAGCCTGACGGTACGGGCGGACCGGGCCGATACTGCAGGTTCCTGGCAGAGTCAGAGTCTGGATTATCAAGGTGGTGACTGGCATAACCGCGGCGCCATCAGCACCCTGGCCGACATGACCGTGGGCCTGGGCGGCACGTTGCAAAACGACGGTAATCTACTGGCGAAAGGGGCCGCGTCGCTCAGCGCCGCGCAACTGACCAACCAGGGCAATATTCAGGGACAGACCCTGGCGTTAACTGGGCCATTGAACAACCTCTCCGGTGGCCAACTACTTTCCGGTGGCCTGGCCACCCTGTCGGCGAGTCAGTTCACCAATGACGGTTGGCTGCAGGCTCAGCAACTGGTTTTCAACGGTAACCAACTCAACAATAACGGTACGCTGCTGGCCAACGACAGCCTGCAACTGACCGTGCCGGTGGTGATCAATCAGGGCACGTTGCAGGGTGGCAATGCCATCGTTAACAGTACCACCCTGACCAACAGTGGCACCTTGCTGGGTTTGACCACATTGGCATTGCAGGCGGCGACGATCGATAATCTGAGCAGCGGGCGTATCTACAGTGCGCAGGATCTGACTTTCACCACCGGCAGACTGCAACAAAACGGCCGGTTCCTGGCGCTGGGCAACCTGAACGGTCATATCACCGGCGGACTGGATTTCAGCACGCAGCTGGCGGCGGGCAAACGCCTGACCCTGCGCGCCGATGGCGATTTCAACCAGCGCGGTTCCCTGCAGGGCAACAGCGTACAGCTGATTGCCGGCGGCACACTGACCAACAGCGGGCAGGTGGTGACCGGCAACGGCGGGTTAACCCTCGATGCCGCCGCGCTCAACCTACAATCGGGCGGCAGCCTGCAATCCGGCGGTGCCGTCACCCTCACCAGCCGTAACGGCATTAATAACCAGGGGTTGGTCGGCACCTCAGGTGATCTGCTGCTACAGGCCGTCGCCACCTTGACCAATACCGGCCTGCTGTATTCCGGCGGCAATATGCATCTGCTGGCTAACAGCATTCATAACCTGCGCGGCGATATCCTGGCCGGCAACAGCCTGTGGATGCAACGTGATGCCAACGGTAACGCCAACGGCGAAATCATCAATACCTCGGGGGATATCGAAACCCAACATGGCGATATCAATATCGCCACCGCACATCTGCTTAACCAGCGGGATGGGTTTAACGTGACGCAGACCCACGACGCGCTGGCGGTACCGACCTGGGCCAATGGCGCGACGGTTTTGATCCCGGTGAGCTGGTTTCAGCCGGGGGAGATCGGGGTTTATCATTACATGACGGAATGGGGCAACGCCGGCGAGCATGGTATCGGACTTTACGCTAACCATTATACCTACGTGGCCTATCCAACGGCGGATATCCAGCGCCTTGCGGTGGCATCCACCACCTTTCGGGTGACCGCCACCGGCAACGCCGGGCGGTTGGTGGCCGGACATGATATTAATGCTTATGCCGGCAACCTGGAAAATGTCGCGTCTAACGTGCTGGCGAGCAATAATATCAATCTGCATGGCGATAGCTTAAGTAATACCTCCTACCAGGAAGGCACCACCACGCAATATCAGCAATATAAGTATTCGGTTGTCAATCCAAATGCCAACAATACGCTGCTGCGGCCCAATCAGACCCTCGACGAAGCGCCGGCCTATTACCACACCACCTCAACCCATCAAAGTGGCTATTACAGCAATACCGTCGCTTATACCGCCGACGGTGCGCCAACCTATGCCTTTACCGGCGGCGGCCAGAGCTATAATGCACTGATCCAGGCCGGCGGCGCGGTGAACGCCAGTTTTAACCAGGACATTAGCAATACCACGGTAAAACCGAATGTCGGTGGTATCGACCATCAACTGAGCGCCCCCGCGCTGAGCGCCATCAATACGCTGGATCCGCACAGCGCCGGAGCCGGGCACAGCGGTGCGTTGACGCCCGCCGATCTGGGCGCGGCAATTCAAACCGGCTTGCGGCAACTGAGTGAAAACCCGCTGGCGGATTATCCGTTGCCCAGCGGCAATAACGGCCTGTTTGTGCTCAATAGCCAACCGGGTAGCCACTACCTGATCACCACTAACCCCAAATTGCAGCAATTGGGCAAAGTGGACGGCGCGGTGTTTAATGACCTGCAGGGACTGCTTGGGCAACAACCCACCACCCATGCCACCGTGGAAACCAACAGCCAGTGGACTGACACACAACAATTCCTCGGTTCGGCCTATTTACTCGATAAGCTTAACCTCAAGGCTGATTACGACCACCCATTTCTCGGCGACGCGGCGTTTGATACCCGCTATATCAGCAATGCGATGATCAGCCAAACCGGGCAACGTTATCTTAACGGCGTGGGTTCCGATCTGGCGCAAATGCAGTACCTGCTGGACAACGCAGCGGCGGCGCAACAATCCCTCAATCTGCAGTTCGGCGTGAGCCTAACGCCGGAGCAGGTGGCCAATCTGACCCACAGCATCGTCTGGTGGGAGCCCATCAACGTCGATGGAAACATCGTCCTGGCGCCTAAACTGTATTTGGCCAAAGCCGATGACACCACCCTGCAGGGCAGCGTGATCAGTGGCCAGCAGGTGGCGTTGAGCGGTGGCGGAAGTGTGACCAACAGCGGCGCGGTACACGCGGTGCAATTGCTTGATATCGCCAGTCAGGGCACAATCACTAACCAGGGCGGCGGACTGCTCAAATCCGATGGCAGTCTGGATTTAACCGCCTTAAACGACATCAGCAACCTGAGCTCGACGGTTGAGGGCGGTAGCGTGCGCCTCACCAGCCTGAACGGCAGCATCGTCAACCAGACCCAAAGCGACACCTGGTCGGTTGGTCGGGTGGACAAACGCACCCCTTGGACCCCGGCCCAGACCTCGCTCAGCGCCACCGAAACCGGCAACACCGCAGCGATTAACGCCAGCGGTAACCTGGTGATGTCGGCCGGTAAAGATATCTCAATCATTGGCGCCACCCTCAAGGCGGGCGGCAGTGCCGCGCTAACTGCCGGCAACAATGTGATCATCGCTGCTCTGGCGCAAACCCAGACCCGCGAGGTAAAAAGCTGGAACACCCATAACACCAGCGAACAGACCGGGGCGCAGGCCAGCACCGTCAACACCGGCGGCGCCTTAAACGTCAATGCGGGCAACGATCTGACCGTCAACGGCAGCAGCCTGGCTTCCGGCGGCGGCATGGCCCTGGCAGCAGGCAACGATGTGAATCTGCTGGCCAGCGCCAGCGACAGCAGCCAGACCACCAAGAACAGTCAGCGCCACACCAGCAGCGGCACGATCAGCACGTTGAACAGCGGCGGAGATCTGAGTGTGCGGGCCGGTCGTGATGTTAATACCGAGGGCACCACACTGGCGGCGGTCGATAGTGTGGGGGTGAATGCCGGTCGCAATATTAATCTGGACACGCTGCAAAGCGATACCTACAGCACAAATCATGGCAGCCAAAGCCGGCAGGAAGACGAGTCGATCCGCCAGCAGGGCACCGCCCTGACCGCCGGCGGCGATATCAGGCTGAACGCCGGACAGGACATCAAGCTGTCTGCCGCGCAGGCACAGGCCGGCGGGGCGATTGGCGTCACCGCTGGACGCGATATCAACCTCGATACCGCCCAAGAGAGCGATTACCACTTCGCTGAAAAAACCACTACGTCGAAGCACCTGTTCTCCAGCACCACGACCCATACCGTCAAGGAAGATTACGTCACCCACGAAAAAGGGGCGTTACTTAGCGGCAACAGCGTCAACCTGTCGGCAGGCAATAATATCGGCATCACTGGTTCGTCGGTGATCGCCGACGATCACGTCACGCTGCAGGCCGGCAACAATATCGATATCACCGCCGCCACTGAACAGCAATCGAGCTACCGGCTGAAAGAGAAAAAAACCAGCGGCATGTTCAGCGGCGGCGGATTTGGCGTGACCTTCGGCTCCAAATCGATGCGTCAGGAGATCAACCAGGACGGCACTACCCAGAGCCAGAGCGTCAGCACCCTCGGTGCCACCGGCGGCAACGTCAATATCATCGCCGGGGGCAAGGCCCATCTGAGCGACGCCCAGGTGATTGCCGGCAACAACTTGAACGTAGTGGCTGGTGAGATCACCATCGATCAGGGCAATGACCTGCTTAAACGCCGGGAGAGCTACGAGCAAAAACAAAGCGGGTTGACCCTGGCCCTGCACAGCCCAGTCACCGACGCGTTGCTGACCCTGGGCAGCCTGGTCAACCAGGCCGGTGAGACCAGCGATAACCGCATGAAGGCGCTGTATGCGGTGGAGGCCATTCACACCGGCTGGGCGGCGTCGCAAAATAAAGATGCACTGAAACAAGCTGCCGAACTGGCCAAGGGCGACTATTCCGCTAGCGTCAAGCTGGAGCTCAGCGTGGGCGCCAGTAAAAGCAGTTACCTGAACGCTCTGGCGCAAAAACAGGCCCAGGGCAGTACCCTGACCGCCGGCAACGATGTCAATCTGGTGGCCACCGGCAGCCATAACCAAAGCGGCGATTTGCATATTACCGGCAGCGGCGTCACCGGCAAGAATGTCACCCTGTCGGCCAACCGCGATCTGATCCTGGATGCCGCCGACAGCACCACCCAACAAAAAACCGACAGCAACAGCAGTGGCTGGAACGTTGGGGTGCATATCTCCGTCGGCTCGGAAACCGGCATCGGCGTCTCGGCCAACGGTTATAGGGCCACGGATAAATCGACCGGCAGCAGCACCGATTACCTTAATTCGCGCATTAACGCCCAGGATCAGCTCAGTCTGACCAGCGGGCGCGACACGGTGCTCAACGGCGCGCAGGCGCTGGGCAACCAGATCGTCGCCGATGTGGGCCGCGACCTGACCATCACCAGCCTGCAGGATTTGGAAGACTACCAGCGGGCGCAGAAATCCGTCTCGGGCGGTTTTAGCTTTACGCTAGGCAGCATGACCGGCTCTGCCTCGCTGAGCATGAGCAGTTCAAAAACCGACAGCAAATACGCCAGCGTCGGCGCCCAGAGCGGCCTGTTCGCCGGCGACGGCGGTTATGACATCACCGTGGGTAATCACACCCAACTCAACGGCGCGGTGATCGCCTCCACCGCCGACGCCACGAATAACCTGCTGTCCACCGGCACCCTGGGCTGGAACGAGATTAAAAACAACGCCGACTACAGCGCCAGCGGTTATAGCCTGAGCGGCAGCGTATCCCACGACGAAAAAACCGGGAAAACCACGGCCCTCATGCAGCCGGGGCTGAGTGTCAGCCAAAGCGGCAGCGCCGCCGGCACCACCGGCTCGGCCATCGCCGACGGTACGCTAATTGTTCGCGACCAGGCGAACCAGCAGCAGGACGTGACGACGCTGAGCCACAACACCGCCGACGCCAACGGCCATATCGACAAGATCTTCGATAAAGAGCAGGTCGAGAGTGACCTGGTATTTACTCAGGCGGTGGGCCGGGTCAGTACCGAAGTGGTACAGGATGCACTGCAATATCAGCTGAAAAGCGCCAAGGATGCGGCCCGCGATGACTTAGCGAAGAACTCGGCGGCCTTCAATAGCGCCAGCGCTGACGAACAAGAGAAGATGGTCGAGGCCTCGCCAGCCTATCAGGCCGCGCAGGAAAAATACGGCATCGGCAGCCCCTACGCCATGGCGGGCGCGGCCATCAGCGGCGCACTGGCAGGCCTTGCCGGAGGTGATTTAAGCCAGGCGGCAGCAGGCGGACTGGCACCGTACCTGGCGCTGGCGGTGAAAAAAGCCACCACGGATCCCAACACCCACGAGGTGAATATTGTCGCCAACACCGTAGGCCATGCGTTGGCCGGTGGCCTGGTGGCCTATTTGCAGGGTAATTCAGCGGCGGCGGGCGCAGCCGGTGCAGCCGGTGGCGAACTGGCAGCCCAGGCCATCATGGCCGAACTGTATCCGAATAAAACAGTCAGCGAGCTCACGGAAGAGCAGAAGCAGACCATCTCGGCGCTTGGCAGTATGGCGGCAGGCCTGGCTGGCGCGGTGGCCGGCAATAGCGGGGCCGGTGGTGCGGTTGGGGTGGTGGCAGGGAAGAATGCGGTTGAGAATAACTATCTGAGCCGTGATGAAGCATCAGAGAAGTTCTCGCTGGAATACAAACTGAAGAACGGCTTGTTATCAGGAGATGAAAAAACACAGGCTGAAACCCGTCTTGGCCAGCTTGATGAAACCGATAAGGCTCGAGATCAGGCTATTAAAGATGCTTGTACGAAGGGCAATAAAGGTGGAGGTGCCTGTGGAACTTTAACGGCCCAAGCACAAAATGCCTTAGATAAGTATGGCGAAAATGTCACCTATAATTTGGTATACAAAGATCTGTATCCAGATGATGCAGCCAATACAGCTGCGATCTTAAAAGGTCTAGATCCTGCTAGCATCACGCGTGACAGTGCTATTGCGGCTATTGTTGAAGCTAATAAAGGTAAACTTAGCTGGGATGATGCGGCAAGTCGCTATGACTCAGTAATGACTACAACCACGATTATCGGTGTCATTGCTGGGACCAAAATGGCAATAGATGGGGTATTACCTGGGAAATCACCTACAGGTATGGGGGCGGGAAATGATGGTAAGCCACTATCACCTCAGGGCTATAATGTTGATCCAAGTAAGTTTGATTATTTCTTTGGTAAAGTGACAACTGGGAACCCACATAATATACAAAGGTCGGCTCAAAACATGAAAGATCTTGGTACATTAGGTATAAATAATGAGCAAGCTTTGATTAAGGTATTTAATCAAGCAGCTAGTGATGGGGTTTTGATATCAAGTAAATCAAATGGTTATGGCACAACCGTGACTAAGAGTATTGGTGTGTCAGATAAGGGATCTATTCAGGTTAGTTTCTTTTATCCTGAAGGTAATATGGATGCAGTGCCAAAAATTACGACATTAATCCCTAAAATATCAGGTAAGAGCAAATGATTACGTTAAAGTCCATCAGCAAGACTGATTTTTATACTAGCAATTTACCTGTTGTTTTTCATGATGAAAGTTATGCCAGACATTATTATTGTCTATATCATAGTGATGTTGAGATGTTCGTTTTTTCGGCTCAAAGTGAAGTGTCTCCTGTGACCTTAGTAATCGGAAGAGTTATTGTTGTTGGTTGTGATCAATCAGTTGCATTCTTTAATATTGACGATCATCTGCTACTGAAAAGACTTTCATTATCATGTTTTTTATATAATATTGATGTTGCTGAGAAATATATATTCATTGTGTGTGAAGTTGAGGTTGTTATCCTTTATAGAAATACTCTTAACGAATATAAGTTTTTTGGCTTTACTGAATATATAGATCATATCGAGATTAATAACGGAGAAGTATCTGTTATTTTTATAGACGGCACATGCGAAAACATACATATATGATAGGTAAATCCCGCCCTCAGTGGCGGGATTTTACTTTTTAGCCTCAGACGTTCAGCTCAGCCCTGATAATCAAACAGCCGTTCTCAGCCGTAATACTCACCGGTTGCCCAGTGGTAAACCCCAACTGTTCCAGCCATTTACCTTTAATCGTCAGCTGTGGGCTGGGGTTGGGTCTGCCGCCGTTGGGGCGATAACCGACGGCGTAACGGCGAGCTTGGGGTGTGGCGGGTTCTGACGTAGAATCGCGTTCAGTCATGATCAACTCCTGCTTTTTCGGGGGGATTACCGTTGGGGCCTTTGAGAAAGGCTTGGCCAATCTTCCTCCTGGAGAGCGTGTAGCTATCGTAAAACAAACAGCTCCGAAGGTGGCGGCAGAGAACGGCATGGTTAAAAATAATCAGTTGACTAAAAAGAATGGTAGTCGTGATGTGTATCGTGGTCAGGATGGGAATCTTTATGCTCTTGATACGCAGCATGGACGATTTGAGGTTGTTAGCCCGAAAGGTAAGCATTTAGGCGAAGTTGATTTCTCTATGCAAAAAATCCCTAACAGTATTGATAAATCAGGCGGTCATGATTTAAAGGTGAAATGATGAAATTGATTGACTATAAAAATAAATCCATAAAACGAGGTTCGGTTTTTAGACTGCCAGCTGTTTGGCCATATGAAGCATGGGTAGATTTTATGGTCATTGATTTATTTGATACCCATGGGTTGGTTGTCTCTTCAGGGCATAAAGCAGGATTAATTTTAATATCTTTGCCGATTGAAAGTGGATCAACTGAAGGTAGAGCTTTAAGCACTGAATGGGTTGTCAATAACTGGGCAAAATGGATTTATCCAGAATGTAATGTTGAAGATGTTCATATAATTGATGAATACATAGCCACCCCTGTTGATTAAACAAAATCCCAGCTCTCACGGCTGGGACTTTGCTTAATAGACCCCGGCCTCCGTGCTGGGATCACCGATTTTACCGTTCAAAATCTAATCTCAGACACAATCACCAATTTACCCCGCTCAACGGTGACAATCACCGGTTGGTCGGTGTTAAAGCAGATGTTTTCCAACCAACGTTCGAACGTGAACCGTTAATCAGACTCAACTGCCGGACAGGAAATGTTTTGTGGCCACAGCCCGCTGGCCGTGATCCCCAAAACAATCCGGTCAGGGCCATGCCCCGACACCCCACCGATAAAATAAACACCCCCGGTATGGTCAGGGGTGAGAGTGATTACTCGGTGAACCGCAGGCCACCGGGGTAATGGTTGAGCCAGTTGGCGGCGGCGTCCGGGTCAAAGGGTTCAATGCTGAGTCCTTCCAGACAGTGCCACAGCTTGCGGGTGTTCTGCGCGGTGAGCCGGGCATGATGCGTATTTTTAACAGCATCCCGTCGGTAAATCCGGCCTCGGTGAGCCACTTCCCTTTGAGACTGATAGCGGTGTTGTTGAATAAATCGAAATGTAGTCATTTTGATGTGTGCTTATGGATCATGGCAATCTGTAACTGATTGATTTTACGTTAATCTAATCTGAATGATTAAATGATTTTCTGATCAAAACCGATTTATTCAACAACTCCGTCCAACAGTGGAACGGCCAGGATCTGGCGAAGATAGATGCTATAGTCCCGGATGGACGAAATTTGCAGCGTTTGCATCAGACCCGGAAAACCAGGCAGCGGTAGGGTCACTCGGATTGTTGGCGAAAGATCTGACTACTGTGGCCATCTCGTTTATGGGGCGAAATAC
>NZ_JAYGJO010000036.1:0-40062 GCF_035013185.1 Acerihabitans sp. TG2 | reverse complement strand
CTACGCTTTCCTCTTTCAGTGTCAAGCCCGTTCGGCCTGCCTTCTGACTCGTTTCCTGACGCTGCGATGTTGCTCACAGTCCCGGTCGATGGAGGCGCATTATAGGGACGTGCTGTGAAATGGCAAGCAAATATCGGTTTTTTTTTATCGAACGACTAATAAATACCCGTTACGCGTCTTTTGTGTGCTGTTTTATCGCCTGAGGCAGGTTGGCGAGGCTATCTATGACCCAATCCGCTTGGGTTTCGGCATTTTCGTCCACGGGTTTACCGGTACGTACCAAAACTTTGGTACCCACTCCGGCTGCTCGACCCGCCAGCATATCTTCGACTTTGTCACCTACTATATAGGAGGCGGCCATATCGATATCCAGAAATTCTTGGGCATCCAGCAGCATTCCCGGTTTCGGTTTGCGGCAATCACAGTCCTGACGATACTCACCTTCACCGGCATCGGGGTGATGGGGGCAAAAATAGATGCCATCCAATTCCACGTCTCGATCGGCGAGTGACCAATCCATCCACTCCGTCAGACGCATAAACTGAGCTTCGGTAAATTTACCGCGCGCGATGCCTGACTGGTTGGTGATAACAATAAGGGCGAAGCCCATGGCTTTCAGTTCCTGCATGGCTTCAATTACGCCATCAATAAAGTGAAAGTCATCGATTTCATAAACGTAACCGTGATCGACATTAATGGTACCATCACGGTCTAAAAATATAGCTGGAACGGGCTGTGCCACTGATTGGCTCCTAATAGCGTAAACAGCTATTAGTATCGCATGTTTTGTCACCTGAAGAGAAACAGAGAAAAACAATCCCAGTTGACTTAGACGTCTAGACGCCCTAACATCCCACTTCATTAATACCCTCGGGTATTTGCATATACACTCTTTGCTCTCGCCACAGGTAACCAGTAACAATAAAAACGCATGATCACACTTTCTCATATTACCAAGCAGTACTCGCAGGGCACCTTGACGATCAATGCCTTGTCGGATGTTTCACTGCACGTGGCCGCGGGCCAGATTTACGGCGTAATCGGTGCTTCCGGTGCCGGGAAAAGCACGCTTATCCGGTGTGTAAACTTATTGGAACGTCCCACCAAAGGAACGGTATTAGTCGATGGACAGGATTTGACAAATTTGCCAGAACATCAGCTTATTACTGCCCGGCGGCAAATCGGCATGATTTTTCAGCATTTTAACCTGCTGTCATCCCGAACTGTTTCAGGCAATATCGCCCTGCCGCTGGAATTGGATAATTTATCCAGAGCCGATATCAAGGCTCGGGTCAACGAACTGCTGGCGCTGGTAGGACTGGAGGACAAGGCTGATGCCTATCCCGCCAACTTGTCCGGTGGACAGAAACAGCGGGTGGCCATTGCCCGTTCGTTGGCCAGCAACCCCAAGGTATTGCTGTGCGATGAGGCTACCAGCGCCCTTGACCCGGCCACCACCCGATCAATCCTAGCCTTATTAAAGGACATCAATCGGCGGCTGGGCTTGACCATTCTGCTCATTACCCATGAGATGGACGTGGTCAAACGCATTTGCGATCAGGTGGCGATCATTAGCCAAGGCAAGCTGATTGAGGAGGATACGGTCAGTGAGATGTTTTCCCATCCCAAAACACCGCTGGCGCAGCAATTTATAAAATCCACGCTGCACCTCGATATACCCGAGGATTATCTCCAACGTATGACGCCAGAACCCGCAGAGGGCAAAATTCCGATCCTGCAGTTGGAATTTACCGGGCAATCCGTGGACGCGCCGTTGCTATCCGAGGCTGCCCGTCGGTTTAACGTTAATAACAACATCATCAGTGCTCAGATGGATTATGCGGGTGGCGTAAAATTCGGCATTATGCTGACGGAAATGGCAGGCAATGAGGATGACTCCCGCAATGCCATTGCCTTTTTACAACAACAATTCGTTAAGGTCGAGGTGCTGGGTTATGTCTGAGGCTATGCTCGCATTATTTGCCAAAGGCATTTGGGAAACGCTAATGATGACCTTTGTCTCGGGTTTTCTGGGATTTGTGCTTGGCCTGCCCATCGGCGTACTGCTTTATATTAGCAGACCCGGGCAGATCGCCGATAATCGCAAGGCCTACCGCCTTACCTCCGCGTTGGTGAATATTTTCCGTTCCATTCCTTTTATTATTTTACTGGTGTGGATGATTCCATTTACCCGAATGATTGTCGGCACGTCAATCGGCCTACAGGCGGCGATTGTGCCACTGACCATCGGGGCGACACCGTTTATCGCCCGGATGGTGGAAAACGCCTTACTGGAAATTCCCGCCGGCCTGATTGAGGCATCACGGGCCATGGGTGCGACGCCGCTACAGATTATCCGCAAAGTGCTGCTGCCTGAGGCGCTGCCGGGCCTGGTCAACGCCGCAACCATCACCCTCATTACGCTGGTTGGTTATTCCGCCATGGGTGGGGCGGTAGGCGCCGGCGGGCTTGGACAAATCGGCATTCAGTACGGTTATATCGGTTATAATGCGACCATAATGAATATTGTGTTGGCGTTATTGGTTGTTTTGGTATTTTTAATTCAACTCGGCGGCGATAAAATCGTTAAAGCCGTTACCCATAAATAGTGCCCCAAAGGGTCAATCCGAATACCCCATAGATATCAAGTTGTAGACCGGCAGACAGCGAGTGAACCCGATGAGCTCACCCAAAAAAAGTGATCGGAATTCAGACGCAGCCAACACCCCTGCAACATGAAAGATCAAGGGTATCAATATTGAAGCCACCATACGCGGTGCTTCATGGAACAACGTCGAAAATAGAGGGAAGGGATATGTTTTCTAGAATAAAAACGCTGGCGACCGTCAGTGCTTTAATTGGTACCCTGGCGCTGACGGGCTGCGGCCAGGATAAAAAAGATCCAAACCACATCAAAGTTGGCGTGATTGTCGGCGCTGAACAGCAGGTTGCGGAAGTGGCGCAGAAAGTGGCTAAAGAAAAATATGGCCTGGACGTCGAATTGGTGACCTTTAATGACTACGTGTTACCTAATGAAGCGCTGAGTAAAGGCGATATCGACGTCAATGCGTTCCAGCACAAACCTTACCTTGATCAACAAATCAAAGATCGCGGCTATAAATTGACGCCGGTTGGCAACACTTTTGTTTATCCCATTGCCGGTTATTCCAAACAAATCAAATCATTAGATGAGCTAAAACCAGGTTCCCAAGTGGCGTTGCCAAACGATCCCACTAACTTGGGTCGATCTTTGCTGCTGCTGCAAAAAGTGGGCCTGATTACCTTAAAGAATGGCGTCGGCTTGCAGCCAACCGTTCTTGATGTGGTTGGCAACCCGAAAAACCTCAAACTGGTAGAGCTGGAAGCACCGCAACTCCCACGTTCACTGGACGATAAGCAAATCGCTCTGGCGATCATCAACACCACCTACGCCAGCCAGATTGGCTTAACGCCGGCTAAAGACGGTCTGTTTGTGGAAGATAAAGACTCTCCTTACGTGAATCTGATTGTGGCACGTGAAGACAATAAAAATGCGGAAAACGTCAAAAAATTCGTGCAGGCTTATCAGTCTGACGAAGTTAGCGCAGCCGCAAACAAAATATTTAATGGCGGCGCAGTTAAAGGTTGGTAACAACCCACACCCTAAATAACTCGAGTGCAGCCAACACACCTGCAGCCTGAAGTATGACGGGTATTACGTGCGCTTTACACCAGACGGGCTAAGGCCCGTCTTGTTATTTTTGCCATACATTGATTCAATAGCGCCGGTAAAATAAATATAACCAGAGGAAATTTTATGCGAGCTTTACCCGGATGTCTTTTTGTCCTGTTGCTGACCGGTTGTTCATGGCTGCATCAGAAACCCTCGACAGCAAACCAAACCGCACCGGTGTCGCCTTTTCAAAACAACTCACCAGCCCATAAAACATCGACACGCCCGCTACCGGCAAAATTGTACAAAACCGCCGATGAGTTGGTGGGCAAACCTTTTCGCGACCTGGGTGAAGTATCAGGTTCAACCTGCCAGGTGAGCTTGCAGGATCCGCCACCGAGTCTGAGCGCTGCGCGTCGGGATATGCAGATGCGCGCCGCACACATGAAAGGCAATGCCGTCCTGCTGCACCGATGTGAAATAGTCAGGGCGGTTGCTGGCTGCTATCAGCAAGCAGTGTGTCAGGGTACCGCGCTTAAAGTTACCCAATGAATGAATACGGCCTACGGCAGATAGGGGTCATTCGTTCACCCTATAAAGAAAAATTTGCCGTACCGCGCCAACCTGGTCTGGTGGTGGATGGGACAGGTGAGCTGAGTTTGTTGCCGCCCTATAATCAACCGGACGCGGTGCGCGGCCTGGAGGCATTCAGCCATATCTGGGTGTTGTTCGTATTTCACCAGACCCTGGCGCAGGGCTGGCATCCTACCGTGCGGCCCCCCCGTTTGGGCGGTAATGCCCGGGTAGGTGTCTTCGCCACGCGTTCTACCTTTCGACCTAACCCCATCGGTATGTCGCTGATTGCCCTGCGCGGGATCCGTATCAGTGGTGCGCAGGTGACGCTGGAACTGGGCAGTCTTGATTTAGTCGACGGCACACCGGTAGTGGATATCAAGCCTTACTTGCCTTATGCCGAAAGCATACCGGCGGCGCAGGCGGGATTTGCCCAGCAGAGCCCCACGGCGGGCATGGCGGTCGAATTTTGCGCTGCCGCCGAACGGCAGTTGGCCGAACTGGCCCCTGACTACCCGCGCCTACGGCGATTTATTAGCGATATACTGGCGCAGGATCCCCGCCCTGCTTACCACCGACGGCAGGATAGCGAACGTATTTATGCCGTTGCGCTGCTGGAGTTTACTGTCCGCTGGCGGGTAGACGGGCCGGTGGCCGAAGTATTGGCTATTGATCCCGTAGTGTAGAGGAATCACCCATAATGCCTGGCTAAACGAGCGTGCCAGAGGATCCCGGACCACGAATAAGCCTTCGGGTGGAAGGATTTTAACAAAATTCCACCCTGTCTCTTTTGGCCGCGGGCTCACGCTGGTAAACTGATTCACTTTTGTTATTTTGCTGCCAATATGCAGTCTATGGCACCCTACCCCAAGGCATTCGCGTTACAGGTAAACGGCAAGCCAGTCCATCCGAAGCGTATTCGGTGAACCAGCGAAGTTAGCGCCTGTGCGACGTGAAAGATGACGGGTATAAGCCGTTTTTGTGGAACCCAACTACCATGCGTACAAGCCAATACCTGCTTTCCACCCTCAAAGAAACTCCCGCTGATGCGGAAGTCATTAGTCATCAACTGATGCTGCGTGCCGGGATGATCCGCAAACTGGCCTCGGGTCTTTATACCTGGTTGCCTACTGGCTTAAGGGTACTGCGCAAAGTCGAGACCATCGTGCGTGAAGAGATGAACAACGCTGGTGCCATCGAGGTCTCGATGCCAGTAGTCCAACCGGCGGATTTGTGGCAGGAAAGCGGCCGCTGGGAGCAGTATGGCCCGGAATTGCTGCGTTTTGTTGACCGTGGCGAACGCCCCTTCGTGCTGGGCCCGACCCATGAGGAAGTGATTACCGATCTGGTGCGTAACGAAATCAGCTCCTATAAGCAGCTGCCGCTGAATTTTTTTCAAATTCAAACCAAATTTCGTGACGAAGTACGCCCACGCTTTGGCGTCATGCGTGCCCGTGAGTTTCTGATGAAGGATGCCTATTCCTTTCATACTAACCAGGAATCCTTACAGGCGACTTATGACGCTATGTACCAGGCATACAGTACCATTTTCAACCGCATGAGCCTGAATTTCCGTGCGGTGCAAGCGGATACCGGTTCCATTGGTGGCAACGCTTCCCATGAGTTCCAGGTGCTGGCCAGCAGTGGCGAGGATGATATTGTATTTTCCAGCGACTCGGATTACGCCGCCAATATCGAGCTGGCCGAAGCTATAGCACCAGCCACCCCACGGGCGGAACCGACGCTGACCATGGGTTTGGTCGATACGCCGAACGCTAAAACCATCGCCGAACTGGTGGAACAGTTTAACCTGCCGGTGGAAAAAACGGTTAAAACGCTGATTGTCCATGGCGACAAAGACGCCGACCAGCCGCTGATTGCACTGCTGCTGCGTGGCGATCATCAGCTTAACGAGATAAAAGCAGAAAAATTACCGCAGGTCGCCAGCCCGTTGACGTTTGCCACCGAAGATGAAATCAAGGCGGCCATCGGCGCGGGTCCGGGTTCTCTCGGACCGGTGAACTTGCCAATCCCGGTGATCATCGATCGCAGCGTAGCCGTCATGAGCGATTTTGGCGCCGGTGCCAACATTGACGGTAAGCATTATTTCGGTATCAATTGGCTGCGCGATTTGCCGCTGGCGCCGATCGCCGATTTGCGTAAGGTGGTGGAAGGGGATCTTAGTCCGGATGGCAAAGGTACCTTGCAGATTAAGCGTGGAATTGAGGTAGGCCATATTTTTCAATTGGGTAGCAAATATTCCGAAGCGCTGAAAGCCACGGTGCAAGGTGAAGATGGTCGTAACCAAACACTGACCATGGGCTGTTATGGTATCGGCGTGAGTCGAGTCGTGGCAGCGGCGATTGAACAAAACCACGACGATCGCGGCATTCTGTGGCCAGAGGCGATCGCCCCCTTCCATGTGGCGATCCTGCCGATGAATATGCATAAATCTTTCCGGGTGAAGGATGCAGCGGAAGGTCTTTATGCCGCCCTGCGCGCCAAAGGGATAGAAGTACTGCTCGATGATCGTAAGGAGCGCCCAGGGGTGATGTTCGCCGATATGGAATTAATCGGTATACCTCACACCATAGTGATCGGCGATCGTAACCTCGACAGCGACGAAGTCGAGTATAAGAATCGCCGGGTTGGCGAGAAACAGATGATGAAAATTGCCGATATCGTGGACTACTTAGCGAGCGAGATTGACGCCGCCCTCAAGTTGAACCACTAACGTCTCGTTGTTACCTACCCGGACGGGACATCTCCCGTCCGGGTTCACTCGTCTTAATCAGCACCGCATTCCCAGGAAAACACACCGCATTGAGATTGGAATTATTCCGTAATCCCCTGCCATTGCTGCAATTTGATTTCCAAATGCGTTTGTTGATCGGATAACCACATCAGGCCATCCTGTAATGTTGCCTGTAGGGCCATATTACGCTGGGCCAACTCGGCCAACTGCGCCATTTGTCCATCATCCACAAACCACACGATCAAATTGTCATGCTGGGATAGGGCCGGTTGTACCTGCTGCCACCACACTCGCGCCGCCCGCTCGTTATAGGTATACAACACCACCTGTCGCGACAGATGACACGCTTTGCGCAGCCGTTTTTCATCCGGCAGCCCAAGTTCTATCCAAAGTTGCGGCTCGCCACAATCGTTATGTAACCAAAGCGCCGGCTCGTCCTCAGCACTAATGCCCCGAGTAAACTCCAGCCGATCATCAGCATGGTAAATCCACGCTAGCAGGCGCAGCATCATGCGCTGTGGCGTTTCGGAGGGGTGCTGCGCCAACACCAGATTGACATCGGAAAAGTAATTTCGATCCATGTCGGCGACATTTATTGCCGCCTTATGTACAGTCGCTTTCAACGCCATGATTATTCCATGCGGGGTGTTTGGGCAGGCAGTGTACCTGACAACGCCGCCCCGAGGCCAGGAAGGTGCAGCGGCTATCTCACCGATCAAATTATTAATTGAACCATTTATTTGAAGTCAATATTTTGCAGAGCCATTTATTCATGGGTAATGAGTCCTCTGTGCTATAGTATTGTGAGGGAATAGTTGAATGATGTTGGCGGGATCGGCGGCGGTTTACGCGTGCTGTTCTTCCTCCCTCAGAGCACTGGCGGTTTTTGCCGTCGTAACATGTAGGTGAGCTATTATGTCAACGAATGAAGAATATCAACCCATTAATTGCGATGATTACGATAATCTTGAGCTTGCCTGTCAGCGTCGTTTGGTTCTTACAATAACGCTTAGGAACGGGGATACTGTCACCGGCATGGCACGTGATATGTTCTTAAGGAAACAAGTTGAGTACTTGGCTATCGACGAGTCCGGCGTAAATGCGCATGAGCTTCGACTCGATCATATCGTCAGCTTTGTCCATCCTGAGCTCGGTATCGTCGTTGTGAGCGAATAACCACCGGCTTGATGGTGGGTTAACAACGGGCAGTCTGGTTACTGCCCGTCAGTACTGTTTACAGGTACCCATTCTACTTGCCAGATCTCCCCCCCTTCCCTCGCCTGTCCTTCTTGAGTAACAAAAATCCCCGGTGCCATAATCAGTTGTTCGTTGTAATAGAGCAGCGGCGTGCGCTCTCGCTGCCAAGGTGCAATATCCTGCTCCTGCCAGATTTTTTTTAACGACCGTCCGTGCACGCGACCGACGATATGCAACACCCCGTGGGCGCCAAAACGCACCGTCACACGCTCGCGCGCGGTAGGTGCGCGCACCGTCTGGCCCGGTGCAGCCAGGCGCAGCGTTCCCAGCGTCTGCGGCAGCATCAGGGAGGTGGTATTATTTGGCCATTCAAGCACCTGTTCGCTTAAGGGGGGTAATTGCAGTGGCAGAATAAACAATCGTTGGCGAAAACGCCGGATCTGTCGGTCAGCCAGTACCCATTGCGCCGCAGCATCCGGACGGCTCAACACCACTTCATTCCACAACCGCGATAACTGGTCCTGCGAAGGCATCCTGACGCCGGCGGCCGCTAGCCAACGGCGAATCAACGCACCACGCCGGGCGCTGCCCATGGTCATCATCGGCGCCAGATCCAATGAACCATCCGCCTGTGTCAAATGGCGCAGACTTTCTTCGAGCAGTTCATCGAGTAATGCTTCTTGCTCGGCGCATAACTGCGCACTGCGCGCTGCCGCCCGGCTGAAATGTGGCCAGCGCTGCTTGAGCAACGGGAGTATTTGCAGGCGTAAGAAATTGCGATCAAAACGCGGGTCACGGTTACTATCATCCTCGATCCAGGTTAATTGCCTGCATTCGGCGTAGTCGGATAGCTGTGCGCGGGAGACCCCGAGCAACGGGCGCAGGAGTTCATGTTGTCCGCACAGGGAGGATTCGGCCATTGACGACAACCCCGCCGGCCCGCTGCCACGCTTTAACGCTAGCAGCAGGGTCTCGCTTTGATCATCGAGATGCTGGGCAGTGAGCAGCGTTTCACCGGGTAACAATGCCCGCTGTAGCGCGTGGTAACGTGCTGACCTGGCCGCTGCCTCTATGCCGCCGTTAGCAGCATCCAGGCTCACCTTAACCATCTGATAATCAACCTGCCGCAGTTCACATTGCCGTTGACAATGGTCGGCCCAGGTATCGGCGTTAACACTCAGTCCATGATGGATATAAATGGCCCTCAGTGCCAGATCGGGTATCCGACTGTGGCGCAAGCGGGCCAACGTATCCAGTAATACGGTCGAATCCAACCCACCGCTAAAGGCCACTAAAACGTTGCGGCGCTGGGCCAATTGTTGGCCAACCTCATCACACAGATCCCGGTCATGGTGCGCCAGCAGCACGTCCCCACAGGGCTCGTTTTCTGCGGACGCGGTGGTGGGAACGTCGCGTTTATGCTTCATATAATTCCAACGGCAGTAAATCTGGATCGGTAAAAAAGGTAAAACGCTTGCCGGTAACGGGGTCAATGCGTATGGGTTCGCAGTCTACGCCATCAATGGCCAATGTCGCGATAGCCTTGGCCACATCATCCACCGCAAAAGCCAGGTGGCGTAAGCCGCACGCCTCCGGTCGACTGATACGTGCCGGCGCGCCGGGGAAATTAAATAACTCAATCACATATTGCCCGTTTAACGCCAGATCCCCTTTCCAGGAGCCCCGTTCGGCTCGAAACACCTCACCTTGCAACGTAAACCCCAGCGTATCGCAGTAAAAACGTTTGCTGCGTTGGTAATCCGTGGCAATAATGGCGATATGATGTAAGTGTTTTAATATAAGCATGGCTAGGTTTCCTTTTTGATTCCCCCATGCACGTTACTCATTATCCACCGCTGGCGTCAACCGCCAACCGTTTGCTGTCCCACAAAAGGCAGACTCATCCCCTCTCAAACGGTGAGTGATAGCAGTCATACATCACGTTGCTGGTGCGTTGCCATACTCGGCCCTTCCCTGGGCCTCGCGCTTAACGGGGTCATGCCAGGTCGGATCCGGCAGATTTGTCACACGGTATTGCCGACGTCCTGCAACGGGAATTATTTAGGGGATATATCCCTGCAAAAAATGCATAAACCGCTTATCGCGATTATATCATCTGGAAATCAATACCGTTCTGTTTTAGCATCGGTGCAAAATATATACAGCACGCGTCCAACGTGCACCGAAGAGAATCCACTATGAATATTATGTCTACTTTAGTAAATTATGGTCAATATAAATCAACGGAGATTGATCATGACAAAAAAAAAGGTCAAAAAAATTCGATTTCTGACGGAATGGGGAAAAAAAACGGCGGTACATCGTACTCTACTAATATAGCAGGGTGTACTTTAAAAAATGATAAAGCCACTGTATTTAGCGCGTTTACCGGTGCATATTTAAGCCGGGTTAAAACAGCAATCACCATGGTTTTTAACATATTGACCGCATCAAGGCACGTCAATCGTACACTGACATCGATAAAAAGCGGTGCAGTATTTCCCGCCAACTATCAATTCACATTAACGGGACAACCTAAGACGTTAAATTCTTTGGCAATAAATGCATCAACACTGAAAAACCACCAGACAAAAACGACGTTGGCGGTCAATAATAACCGCACTGGCAGTACACGTGCAGAAATCGTGGCACTCAATCATACCTATTTGCGTTCGGGCATCGCTGCGTTAGATACCCTGAACGAGGGTGATCAGCCAACAGGCCGTGGTGTTGCCGCACAAGATCAGGCCGCAATGATGTTACTTGTTCAAAAATATCAGACTGTGCTGAACTTACCGCAAGACTATCATGACCTACAACAGGTTAAACACGGGTTGGACAGTCTGAATAACACCGCCGACCAGGGTCTTGCGACTGAACAAGATAAACATGAAACGTTACGTTTACATCGAGAAATTAAAGCTGTCCTGGCTGAGGCATATAAAAGACGCGGCGACAGCAATACCATAGCAAAATCTAAAGCCCGTACGCGGTTTGATTCAGCGATCACCACCTTATTAAACAGTAAACCCTGGAATAGTATTCGGGCAAGCTTTTGCGTCGATAACAAAAGGTTCAGCAGCCATTTAACCCCTGCCGGACGATTAACCCTCGGGGAAAAAACTCCGTTGCTAACGCTAGGTAAACCAAACAACGGCATATGCTCTAAAACGACCACCAGCAGGGAAAATGCGGTTAATCTGTGGACATCGTCGTTCGAGATACAAGAGGCAGGCCAGACTCATGAGGTATTCGCCGGTATCCGTCATGGGGTCAATAGCGCTTACGGTTTGCCGAAGGGCGCGGAACGTGACGCCGCCGCCGTGGCGCGGGCCAAACAAATTGTCACTGCTGCTTTAGCTATGCAGCCAGAGAAACTAGCGCAGGCACGCGAGGGAAACAAGATTAACCTACAATTGACCTCCACCAGCCTGCTCACGCCGATAGACTTGTTTTCATCAACCGAAAAATCTCAGTTACAAGATCAGTTAACGGCGTGGCAGACACTGAGCTCAACCGAAGGCATTGAGCTGGATGTAATGGATAAGCACGGTAAACCGATTACCGTGGTGCTTGAGGTGGCGGCGTTTAATTTTGGCGTGAACGGGCTTTCCCAAGGTATATTAAAATTAGGTAATGCGTATTCTGATGAAATTAATCTGCCGGCAATGAAACTATTGTTAGGTAGCAATCTTTCTCCTTCGCTATCAGCGGGTGGATGGGTACAACGCTATTTGGCAACGGATCCAAGTAATAAAAAACGTGTAGAAAATCTACAGGCTGAAATAAAGGAAATCTGGGCTAAAAAAAGTCATCATTCAGATGGTGAAGACCCCTATAAAATGGCGACGCGTATCGCGTTGTTATCTTATGAAATTGGTATTATTCCCTGTTGGAACTGTAAAAGTGGCAAGGATCGTACGGGTTGGATGGATACTGAAATAAAATATGCCGTGACACGTCACTGTTTGAATAGAACCACTGAAAAATCAACTGCGGTGGAAAAAAAAGATAAAGAGCTGTTGCAAATGGTGGCACTTAATAGCGGTAACCAAAAAATTCAGGAACAGAACACCGGGGCGCCGGGAAATAAATGTTTCAACCAGGGTAATGTTTTCAGTCGTTTTTTTGCTAATCTCTCCCTACGTCATCGACTAGGGAATCACCATACCGCCGATAGGATAAAAGGGCTGTCTCATTTAGTGTAAAAATTATGAATATATTTGTTGAATTATTATCTGACCGTTTTGAGTTGTCAACCGTTGATGATGAGATGATTTGCGTTGATGATAACACCGTGATTTTTTATTCCGAACAAGATGAATTAATAACATTGCTTTGTCCAACATTTCCGTTACCCGACGAACAAGGAAAATTAGTTGATCTGCTGGTATTGAATACCCAAAGCGACATTACGTTTTGCGCGGTAGAAGGTCTTGTCCTGGCCAAATTTGTGCTAAATGCCGATGATGCTTTTGATGATTTATGTGATCGATTTAGCTTTTATGTTGGTGAAATATTTTCCGCCAGAGACGCTTTCGGTTATGCCTAAGAGGCCACTCAGCGGCCACATAAGTGCCGCTCGCTCGTGTGGTTGCCAACGTTGATCAAGCTAGGCTTTACCCCTGGTCGGTTTTTAATACCCGGACCAGATAACGGCCATCGTCAGTCAATTGAGCACCATGGATGTCGGTTTCGAAACCGGGATAGTGAATGCCGATAGTGCAAAGCATAATCAAAAAATCCAGTACCGGGCGGCTTTTTTCGGTAATCATTTCCCCCGGCATCACCACCGGCACTCCCGGCGGATAGGGCAACAACATATTGGCCGAAATACGACCAATCATGTCGGGCAGTTCCACCGTTTCCACATGACCTCGTACCTGCTGTTGAAATGCCGCGTGTGGTGTCATTTTCATTTCTGGCAAAACGTCAAAAGCACTTAACATCAGATGGGGTAAACGGTATTGGCGAATCAGATGATGGATACCTTGCGCCAGGTCTTGGATCCGCATGGTGCGGTAGAAATCAGGATCTTCTGCATACAGATCCGGCAGCATATTGCGAACGCGTAAATTCAGATCGTATGCCCGTTTAAACTCGGTCAATCCACGAAGCAGGCTCATGGCTTTGGTTTTGTCAATGCCGATGCTAAACAGAAACAGCAGGTTATACGGGCCGGTTTTTTCCACCACCACGCCCCGTTCATCAAGGAATTTAGCCACCAGTGCAGCTGGAATGCCTTGGTCTTGCAGGGTGCCAAACTCATCCATGCCTGGGGTCAGGATAGTGACTTTAATGGGATCGAGGTACATGTGATCAGCATCGGCATGCTTGAATCCATGCCAAGGCGCGCCAGGTTCGATCGGCCAGCAAACGGCCTCCTCGATGATGGATGGTTGCCAAATATCAAAAAACCACCCTTCGGATTCCTGGCGCAACCGTTGCACTTCTTTACGAAAATGCAGCGCCCGTTCGATAGAGCGCAAAATCATCCGCCGGCCCGGTTTGCCACGCACCATCGCCGCCGCGGTCTCAATCGAGGCCACAATGCCATAATTGGGCGAGGTGGTGGTGTGCATCATATAGGCTTCGTTAAACGTGCGTTCGTCGTAGTCGCCTTTTATATGTATCAATGACGCTTGGGAAAATGCCGCCAGCAGTTTATGGGTGGATTGGGTCTCGAAGATCACCTTGCCAGGGGTGCGTTCACCGCTCATGCCGCTTTTGCCACGGTAAATCTGATGGAAATTGGTATAGGGTACCCAGGCAGAATCAAAGTGAATAGAAGGAACATCCAGGGTGTCTTTAATGTATTGGGTGTTATACAGCAGACCATCATAGGTGGAGTTGGTGATAACCGCATGGACCGGCCAAGTGGCCCCGGCGGTTTGCGCCACTTTTAAACCGATGCTTTCCCGGGTAAATTCACGTTTGGGAATGCCGCCCAGGATGCCATAAGCATTACGGATCGGGCAGAGATAAATCGGCACAATGTCGCTCATCATCAGCAAATGCGTGAGGGATTTATGGCAATTGCGATCGATAAGCACCGTACTGCCTGATGGCGCGGCATACATACCCACCATTTTGTTGGCGGTAGAAGTGCCGTTGGTCACCATGTAACTTTGTTCAGCACCAAAAATACGGGCGATAAATTCTTCAGCTTCCAGGTGCGGACCAGAGTGATCGAGCAACGATCCCAATTCGGTTACCGAGATCGACACATCGGATTTCAGGGTATTGGCACCGAAAAAATCATAAAACAGGCTACCCACCGGGCTTTTTTGATACGCAGTGCCGGCCATGTGACCTGGGGTACAGAAGGTGTATTTGCCTTCCTTAACATAGTTGAACAATGCCTTGGTAAACGGGGGAATGATGACATCGATATACTCGTCGGTGTACTGCCGGATACGAGTGCTAATTTCGTCTGCTACGCCCAGGCCATACTCAAAAAAGTACAGCACCATGCGCATTTCATTCAGGCTAACATCCAGCGATGAGTGGGTGTTAATAAAGGCATACAACGGCAGATACTCATTGAGTTCATTGATTTCAATACATAAATCCATGCTGTATTGATCCCAATCGAAGATCACGCCGCAAATGCGCGGGTTTTGTTCAATCAATGTCACCAAATCGCTGCTACTGGTGGGGTAAACCAATTGAAAACCTTGTGCTTTGAGCGCCTGATCCAACTCTCGGATCGGTTCATCCTTATAGAAGACCCGTTCCGGCGTTAAAATGGCAATAATGTTCATTCTGCCGATCCTTTATCCTGGCATGGTTGTTTTAGCACACCCGCTGGTTATGTATGCTACACCCGTCATTTTTCATATTGCCGGCTGGAGGTATATTGCGCTGAAAACCGCCACCAAACGCCGCCGGTCCGGCCCCATAAAAAACACCCCGCTGACGCAACGCCGCAGGGTGTGTGATAGGTAAAGCTTGTGGGGCGTAAAAATCAGCAGTAGCCGTAATTCATCAGCCGTTGATAACGACGGTTTAACAGCTCTTCTTCGCTCATTTTATCCAGTTCATCAAGATCAGCTAACAACTGGGTTTTTAACGACGCGGATACCGCCAGAACATCACGATGAGCGCCGCCCAGCGGTTCAGGGATGATGCTATCGATGAGCCCCAACTCTTTCAACCGTGGTGCGACTATGCCCATAGCCTCTGCCGCAATCGGCGCTTTATCCGCACTTTTCCACAAAATGGACGCACAGCCTTCTGGGGAGATAACCGAATAGGTGCTGTACTGCATCATATTAACCTTATCGCCAACACCGATGGCCAGCGCCCCACCGGATCCGCCCTCGCCGATTACCGTGCACACCACCGGTATGCGTAACCCAGGCATTTCACGCAGGTTATGCGCGATGGCTTCGGATTGACCGCGTTCTTCCGCCCCGACACCAGGATACGCTCCCGGGGTATCAATAAACGTCAACAATGGCAGACTGAATCGGTCCGCCATTTCCATTAGACGTAGGGCTTTACGATAGCCTTCAGGCGCGGGCATACCAAAGTTTCGACGGATTTTTTCCTTGGTTTCCCGGCCCTTTTGATGGCCAATAATCATCACCGGTCGCCCGTCCAGTCGCGCCGTACCGCCGACAATAGCCTTGTCGTCGGCGTAAGCACGATCGCCGGCCAGTTCATCGAAGTCGGTGAAGATATGCTGGATATAATCGAGCGTATACGGCCGACGTGGATGACGGGCCAATTGGGCAATTTGCCAAGCGCCTAAATCGGAAAAAATCTTACGGGTCAGTTCCACGCTTTTTTCACGTAAGCGCTGCACCTCTTCATCTAGATTAATATCTAATTTTTCGTCTTGACGGCTGACTGCGGTCAGCGAGTCAATTTTCGCTTCCAGCTCTGCAATCGGCTGTTCAAAATCAAGAAAATTCAGACTCATAGTATTCCTATATTAGTCAAATTCCAGTTCCACCTGTTCGTTGCCCACCAAAGCACGCAAATCATTCAGCAACCGGTCGGTCGGCGTTACACGCCAAGTCGCGCCAAATCGCAACCTGGCGCGGGCATCTTCGCGTTGGTAATAAAGATGCACTGGAATCGTCCCGGATCGATGGGGTTCCAACGATTGGCGGAGACGGTTTAAAAGCTGGTCATCAATTTGCCTGTCAGTCAGCGATATAGCAAGTCCGCGCGCATATTTTTCGCGTGCTTCGCTGATATCAAGCAGTTCACGGGCGGTCATTTTAAGGCCCCCATTAAAGTCATCAAAGCTGACCTGTCCCGAGGCAATCAGAATACGGTCTTTTTCCAGCAAATGCTGGTATTTTTCCAATGCATCCGTGAACAACATCACGTCCAGGCGTCCAGATCGATCATCAAGGGTCAACACCCCGATACGATTGCCTCTTTTTGTTACCATGACCCGGGCAGAAAGCACCAGGCCGACGGCGGTAATCATTTTGCCACGATCGGTAGGATGCATATCCTTCAATCGGATGCCACCGGCATAACGTTCAATTTCGCGCAGATAGCGCGTGATCGGATGCCCGGTGAGATACAGCCCCAGCGTTTCCCTTTCCCCGTCCAGTACCACATGCTCCGGCCAGGGTGGCACGGTGCTATAGGACGCTTCCACCGCCTCGGGTGCATCGGCCAGCACGCCAAACATATCTCCCTGACCGATGGCTTCCGCCTTGGCGTGTTGATCGGCCGCCTTAAGCGCATCGCTCAGCGAATTCATCAATGCCGCACGATGAGGTCCGAGACGATCGAACGCACCGGACATGATCAGTTTTTCCAGCATCCGGCGGTTGAGCTTTTTAATATCGGTGCGGGCGCACAGATCGAACAGTTCTTTGAAATGCCCATCTTGTTTGCGAGCATCGAGAATAGCTTCAATCGGTCCTTCGCCAACACCTTTAATCGCGCCGATTCCGTAAACAATTTCACCGTCATCATTGACATGGAAATGGTACTGGCCGCTATTAATATCAGGGGGCAGCACCTTGAGGCCCATGCGCCAGCATTCATCCACCAGGCCAACCACTTTCTCGGTATTATCCATATCGGCGGTCATGACCGCCGCCATAAATTCCGCGGGATAATGCGCCTTTAGCCATAACGTCTGGTAGGACACCAGCGCATACGCGGCAGAATGGGATTTATTAAATCCATATCCGGCAAATTTTTCCACCAAGTCGAAGATCTTCATCGACAACTCGCCGTCGATGCCGTTGTTTTCCGCGCCCGCCTTGAAGATGGAGCGTTGCTTTACCATCTCTTCAAGCTTCTTTTTGCCCATGGCGCGGCGCAGCATATCCGCCCCACCCAACGTATAACCTGACAGCACCTGGGCTATCTGCATCACCTGTTCTTGGTAAAGGATAATGCCGTAGGTCGGCTCCAGTACCGGACGTAAGGATTCATGTTGCCATTCGATATCCGGAAAAGAGATAGCCTCACGGCCGTGTTTACGGTCGATAAAGTTGTCCACCATGCCCGACTGTAAGGGACCAGGGCGAAACAGCGCCACCAAGGCTATCATATCTTCAAAGCAGTCGGGCTGCAGGCGCTTGATCAGGTCCTTCATGCCGCGGGATTCCAATTGGAACACGGCGGTAGTCTCCGAGCGCTGGAGCATATCAAAACTTTTTTTATCTTCCAGTGGAATCGCGGCGATATCCACCGGTGGCAAACCCTGTTTGCTCCGACGGGCGTTAATCATCTCCAACGCCCAGTTGATGATGGTCAGGGTACGCAACCCCAGAAAGTCGAACTTCACCAGCCCGGTATATTCCACATCATTTTTATCGAACTGGGTGACAGGATGATGGCCCTCGGCATCGCAATACAACGGGGCAAAATCAGTGATTTTAGTCGGTGCAATCACCACGCCACCAGCATGCTTGCCGGCGTTTCGGGTCACTCCCTCGAGCTTACGCGCCATGTCAATGAGCGCTTTGACCTCTTCGTCGGCATCATAGATGGCCTGCAATTGTGGCTCAGCCACAAAGGCCTTCTCCAGCGTCATGCCGGGATCGGGGGGGACCAGTTTGGAGATCCGATCGACAAAACCGTATGGATGTCCCAGCACCCGGCCGACGTCGCGGATCACCGCCTTGGCCGCCATGGTACCAAACGTAATGATTTGAGAAACCGCATCACGACCGTAGGTTTCAGCCACGTGATCGATGACCAGATCGCGTTTTTCCATGCAGAAATCCACGTCAAAGTCAGGCATTGATACCCGTTCGGGGTTTAAGAAACGTTCAAACAGTAAATCTAATGCCAGTGGGTCCAGATCGGTAATTTTGAGCGAGTATGCCACCAGCGAGCCGGCCCCCGATCCTCGACCGGGGCCAACCGGCACGCCGTTGTCCTTTGACCATTGGATGAACTCCATGACGATCAAGAAGTAGCCGGGGAACCCCATCTGGTTAATAACCTTGAGCTCAATCTCCAGCCGTTCATCGTAGGGTGGTCGTTTAGCCTCGCGTTCCTGCTCATCGGAGAATAGAAATGCCAGGCGTGCTTCCAACCCTTCATGGGCGCGGGCAACCAGGAAATCCTCGGTGGACATATCACCGGTCGGAAATTGCGGCAGGAAATATTCGCCCAAGCGAATAGTCACGTTACAGCGCTTGGCGATTTCCACGCTGTTTTGTAACGCTTCCGGCAGATCGGCAAACAGTTCACACATCTGCTCTTCGCTGCGCATAAACTGCTGTGGGCTATACAGGCGCGGGCGCTTGGGATCGTCGAGGGTAAAACCGTCATGGATAGCCACACGGATTTCATGAGCATCAAAATCCGTCTCATTGATAAAACGCACATCATTAGTGGCAACGACCGGCAGCCCGCGCTCCACGGCAATCGCCACCGCGGCATGAAGATAGCTCTCTTCGTCGGGTCGCCCGGTCCGGGTCAGCTCAAGATAATACCGATCGGGGAAATAACGCTGATAAAAGTCCAGGCACTGTTCCACCTGCGGCTGATTGCCCCTTATCAGGAATTTGCCGACATCTCCTTTACGGCCGCCCGAGATCAGTAGCAACCCTTCATTGTGTGTGATCAGCCAATCACGATCGATAATGGGCCCAGCGGCGCCATAACCACGCTGGTAAGCTTCCGAGAGCAGTAGCGTGAGGTGCTGATAGCCTGCGTTATTTGCCGCCAGGATGGTCAACTCGGCATATTCTTCGCCGAGGGCCTCGCTTTGTACCAGAACGTCAGCCCCCACGATGGGTTTAATCCCGGCGCCGTGTGCGTTGCCGTAAAATTTCACCAGCCCGCACAGGTTCATAAAATCGGTGATCGCCAACGCGGGCAGGTTCATCGCCGCCGTCTTTTTGACTAATGGGCCAATTTTGGCTAGCCCATCGATCATGGAGTAGTCACTGTGTACGCGTAGGTGGATAAAACGTGGTTCGGTCATTATCCTGATACCAAAAGTTGATGAACGAGGCAGAATCCAGAAAACCGAGGGAAACGCGGGCCGTTATAACAAACCCAATACCCGTTTTACCGGTGCGAAGCTGCGGCGGTGATGAATGGTGGCCCCCAGCAGCGCCAGCTTTTCCAAATGTAACGCGGTGGGATAACCTTTATGTTGGGCAAAACCATATTCAGGATATTCCAAATGCAGCGCGTCCATTTCACGATCCCGAGAAACCTTGGCGACGATGGATGCGGCACTGATTTCGGCCACCAGGTTGTCGCCCTTGACCACGGCCAGTGAGGGCATGGCCAGCAGCGGGCAGCGATTGCCGTCAATCAACACATAATCCGGCGTAATACTCAGCCCTAGCACCGCCCGCTGCATCGCCAGCAGGGTTGCATGGAAAATATTGAGCTGATCGATTTCCACCGCTTCCGCCCGACCCAGGCTCCAGGCCAGCGCCTTGTCGACAATCTCATCATAGAGTGCCAGCCGGCGCTTGGCGCTCAGTTTTTTTGAATCGGCCAGTCCGTGAATGGGCCGCAAGGGATCCAATATCACCGCGGCCGTCACCACCGCGCCAACCAGGGGGCCCCGACCGACTTCGTCCACACCGGCAATACAGGTTGCCGTCGGGTAAATAAACAATTCCGTCATGATTAAACCATTAGGTCCGCTGAGCGATCAAATTCAATACGGCCTGGGCGGCCTGCTCATCGGCATTACAGCGAATTTGTAGATGCAGGTCACGAAAGTCGTCTTTTAATGCCGCGCTGTGAAAATCATTGTTCAACAAGGGGATGAGGGCTGCCGCCAACTTATCGGGCACACAGTCTTCCTGCAACAATTCTTTAACCAACTCACGACCGGCCAGTAGGTTGGGCAACGAAACGTAGGACGTTTTTACCAGGTGCCGCGCCAGCCAAAAAGTGAAAGGTTTCATGCGATATCCCACCACCATTGGGCACTTGGCCAACATACATTCCAGAGCAGCGGTACCCGAGGCCAGCAGCGCTGCGTCGCTGGCGATCATCGCCTCGCGCGCCTGCCCGTCCAACAGGTGAACGTGTAGTTCGGGAGCCACCTGGGCTTTGATGGTTTCAAACTGCTCCCGTCGGCGTTGATTCACCAACGGTACCAAGATTATCAAACCGGGGAATCGCTGGTTTAACAACACGGCGGTATGCAAAAAATCGGCACTGAGCATGTCGACTTCTGCTCCGCGGCTGCCCGGTAGCAGCGCCAGGCAACGGGCGCCAGCGTCAATGCCCAGTTGCCGCCGCGCGGCCGACTTATCCGGCGCCAACGGCATGGCGTCAGCCAGGGTATGACCGATAAACTGGCAGGGTACGTTAAAACGGTCGTAAAACGCTTTTTCAAACGGCAGGAAAGCCAGGACATTGTCCGTGGCTCGGCCAATTTTATACACCCGTTTCTGACGCCAGGCCCAGACGGACGGGCTGACATAATGAATGGTGCGAATACCACGCCGCTTCAGACGCCCTTCAAGGGTAATATTAAAATCCGGCGCGTCGATCCCCACAAACACATCGGGACGCAGTTCAGTGAAGCGGCGGGTAAGATCGCGGCGGATGGTCAACAGCCGGGGCAGGCGCTCGACCACCTCAATAATGCCCATAACCGCCAATTCTTCCATTTCGTACCAGGCTTCACAGCCTTCCGCCAGCATGCGCGGCCCGGCGACACCGACAAAACGGGCCTGCGGCACGTGCGACCGCAAGGCGCGTATCAGGCCAGCGCCCAGGATATCCCCTGAGGTCTCGCCGGCCACCAGCCCGATAACCACGGATGAACCCGCCATAATCAGCGGATAATGCCCCGTTGAGAACGGGCCAGAAAATCAGTAAAGGTTTTTACCACGGCATGTTGTGTTGCCATGATTTCAAGCTCGGGCTTGATCTCATCGAGCGTTTTGCCACTGCGATATATCAGCTTGTAGGCAGCCCGGATCGCATGTAAGGCTTCTTTATCAAATCCGCGCCGCTTGAGGCCTTCTAAATTGATGCCATAAGGCGTGGCGTGGTTCCCCTGGGCTATCACATACGGCGGCACATCCTGGGCCACACCAGAGCAACCGCCGACCATGACATGGGCCCCGATAGAACAAAACTGGTGTACTGCGGTCAACCCGCCAATAATGGCGAAATCGCCAACCGTAACATGGCCGCCAAGGGTAGCGTTATTGGCAAAAATGCAGTGATCGCCGATCATACAGTCGTGAGCAATATGGGTATTCACCATCAACAGGTTATCACTGCCAACTCGGGTGACTTCACCGCCTTGCGCTGTACCGCGATGAATCGTCACACTTTCCCGAATACGGTTACGGTGTCCGATTTCGACCCGGGTCGGTTCACCCGCATATTTCAAATCCTGATTCACTTCACCGATGGTGGCGAACTGATAGATTTGATTATCTTCTCCGATTCGGGTGATACCGTTAATCACGACATGGGATTTCAGCACCGTACCGGCACCGATTTCCACCTGAGGGCCAATAAAACAAAACGGGCCGACATGCACGCCGGCATGGATAATAGCGCCCGATTCAACGACGGCACTGGGGTGGATAAAGGCGGATTGATCAATCACGTTTTCAGGACTCCCGACGACGGGCGCACATCATTGACGCTTCACAGGCGATTTCGCCATCAACTTTGGCCACCCCTTGGAAACGCGCAACGCCGCGCCGCTCTTTGATAAACTCCACTTCAAGTATCATTTGGTCGCCTGGCTGAACCGGGCGTTTGAAGCGAGCATGATCCACTGCTGCAAAGTAGTATAGCTCACCCGGCGCGAGTTTGCCGACGCTCTTAAACGCGAGAATACCCGTTGCCTGAGCCATCGCTTCAAGGATCAACACCCCGGGAAATATGGGTTTGCCTGGAAAGTGCCCCTGGAAAAAGGGCTCATTAAAAGAGACATTTTTCACCGCACGTAGAAATTTTCCTTTCTCAAAATCCAGTACCCGATCAACCAGCAGAAAAGGGAAACGGTGAGGCAACAATTCCAATATCTCTTCTATCTGCAGAGTATGAGTATGAGTGTCAGTAGTCAAAATACTCTTCCTGTCAAAAAAACGATGGCATTAACAACACGGCCTGCAACAATCCTGGAAGAGGATAATTTAGCAGGCCGCAAATAAAAAATGTCTGTGTCAGGCGGCTTCGCGCTGCACGTCCATAATTATCAAAGAATGGCGAAGGCGTTTAGTTTTTCGCTGTTTTTCGCTCGACAGCCTTAAGTCGTTTGCTGATCTCGCTGATATTCAGGACTAATGCCGCAGTTTTACGCCAAACTTTATTAGGCTGCAAGGGGATTCCGGATGAGTATACGCCCGGTTCGGTGATTGGTCTCATCACCATTCCCATACCGGTCACCGTCACTTTGTCACAGATTTCCATATGACCATTGATCACGCTGGCGCCGCCGATCATGCAGTAGCGACCGATGGTAAGACTGCCGGCCATAGTGACGCCGCCAGCAACCGCCGTATTGTCGCCAATAACCACGTTATGCGCAATCTGGCACTGGTTATCAATGATGATACCATTGCCAATCACCGTATCATCCAGTGCACCACGATCAATGGTGGTGCAAGCGCCAATTTCAACCCGATCGCCAATGATCACCGTACCGAGCTGCGGTATTTTAACCCAATCGCCCCGGTCATTAGCATAACCAAAACCGTCTGCACCAATCACGGTGCCGGATTGTATCAGACACTGAGTGCCAATGTGCACTTCATGATAAACGGTGACGTTGGCCCACAGTTGGGTTCCGGCACCAATTTGTGTGTTTTTCCCGATAAAACAGCCAGGGCCAATCGTGACGTTATCTCCCAAGACAACGCCGGATTCAATCACCGCATTGGCGCCAACGGCCACCTGGTTGCCCAGCTGTGCGTCGGCGGAAATCACCGCACTAGGTGCGATATCTACCGCTGCCGCAGGAGTGGTATCCAGTATTTGCGCCAATTTGGCATAGGTCAGATAGGGATTTGTGACGACCAATGCGGCGCATTGGCAGTAAGGCAGGTCGGCTTCGGTAAGAACGATTGCGTCGGCCTGACAGGATGAGAGCTTTTCACGAAAACGGCCATCGGCCAGAAACGTGATGTGGCCCGTTTTGGCGGAGCCCATGGAAGCAATGCCGGTGATGACGAGCTCGCCATCACCGTGCAATTGGGCATCCAACCGCTGCGCTAAATCAGCCAGTCGAATTGATGCCATAACTTATTTGACCTGTTTTAACACATCGTCAGTGATGTCATTGGCAGAACCAACGTACGCCACGGCACTAGCATCAATCACGATGTCATAACCTTTCTTGGTGGCGACAGTTTTCACCGCATCTTGAATACGGCTGAGGATTTTATTGCGTTCTTCGCTCTGACGACGACGGTTGTCTTGTTCAAAAGCCTGCGCCTTGCCGGAGAAATCTTCACGTTGAGCCATGACGTCTTTCTCCAAACGGCTGCGTTCGCTCGCTTTCATTGTCGAACCGTCACGTTGAAGACGCTGCATTTTGGTCTGCAAATCGCGTTCTTGCGCTTGCAAATCCGCTGCACGGCCTTTGAACTCAGATTCCAGCTGTTTGGCAACAATAGCACGCTGAGGAGATTGCTGAAAGAGACTAGCGATATTGACAACAGCAATTTTATCAGCAGCTTGCACGCTGACTGAGGCAGACAATGCTAGTGCGAGGCCCGCGGCATACAACCACTTTTTCACTATAAACTCCTTAAACCCTATATTTATGTTTGAAATCATTTCAACGCGACAGAAAAGGGGTAATGAACCCGTGGTATAGCCTGGGTTCATCTTTTTTAGCCCCGCTCACTGTCTAACCTGCTGCCCGCGCTACAACTCCGCGCAATGTTACCACGTTTTACCAATATTAAACTGGAACTGCTCAGCCTTATCACCTTCATATTTCTTAACCGGCTGTGCATAAGAGAAGACCAATGGCCCCAGTGGTGACATCCATTGTAAGGCAAAACCAGTCGATATACGGATATTACCCGGATTACCGTAGTCGGGTATGCCATAAGCCCGGGTTTGCGCGGTATTCTGCCATGAGGTATCCCAGACAGTGCCGCTGTCCACAAATAGCGATGAACGCACTGAATTGGCGTATTTGGCGCTGATAAACGGCGTCGGTACGATCAATTCCGCACTCAGTAACGCCATGGCGTTACCACCCACCGCATCAGTGGAGTTGTCCAGCGGACAGTCGCTATAGGATTTCTCGGAACCCGCGCACTTGTAGTAGGCGGCTTTCGGCCCAATGGTATTGGACCTAAAACCACGCACCGTGCTGGAGCCACCGGCGTAGAAGTTATCGTAGAACGGCACGTCCTTGCCACCCAAACCGTCTTCATAACCGGCACGCCCACGGCCCATCAGCACGAAGCTGCCGGAGTCAGTCAGCGGCAGGTAGCTGGTGGTATCAAAAGTGAGTTTATAATATTCGTTATCGGAACCTGGAACCGTGACTTTACCACTCACACTGGCGGTGCTGCCCGAGGTGGGGAAATAACCGCGATCCAGATTACTGTAGCTCCAGCCAGTGGTCAGGAAGAAGTCATTCGCACTAAAGTTTGCGTCTGGATCTTTATTCTCGCCCGCCACAACCTTGGGTTGATAACCGGTGGACTCCAGATAACGCCACATGGCGATTTGCGGATACATATTCGACAAATCGTTGCGGACATAATCCAGGCCAAAGCGCAACGAACTGGTTTCGTTGATCGGGAAGCCCAGCGTGGTGCCCAAACCGTAGCTCTTGTTGGTGTAATCCGACAGGTTGGCGTTATTCGCGTCAAAGTCGTTATAGAAAATACGCCCGCCCAGACTCACTCCATCCACGGTAAAGTAGGGGTTGGTCAAGGAAAGTTCAGCGTACGTCTGATAATCGTTTTTGGTGCCGCTAAAGCCGACCGAATTACCGGTGCCCAGCCAGTTGTCCTGCTGGATCCCAAACTGGAAGCTGACACCACTTGAGGTACCGAAACCTACGCCGAAGTTGATACTGCCGGTGTTGCGTTCCTTGACCTTGTAGGTGACATCCACCATATCGTCAGTACCGGGCACACGCTGTGTATCCACGTCAACGGTTTCGAAATAACCCAACCGGTTCAACCGATCTTTGCCCTGGTCAACCAGGTTGCTGCCCAACCACGCCCCTTCCATCTGGCGCATCTCGCGTCGAAGCACCACATCTTTAGTGATGTCGTTGCCTTCAAACTTGATATGCCTGACGTAATAGCGGTTGCCAGAATCGACGTTAATATGCAGTTTTACCGTTTTATCGGCATCGTTGATTTCCGGTTGTGTAACCACACGCGGGTAAGCGTAACCATAACGCCCCAACAACTGCTTAATATCGTTTTCCATCTTAGTAACTTTGGCACCGCTGTAGAGCTCACCCGGTTTTACACGGGCTAGAGTATCAATTTCCGCGGAATGGCCTGCCAGGTTACCACTGACTACCGTACCGGACAGTGTGTATTGGGCGCCTTCGGTAATATTCAGGGTGATATAAATACCCTTCTTATCCGGCGTCAGACTGACCTGGGTCGACTCTATATTAAAACGGGCGTAGCCACGATCGAGATAGAAGCTGCGTAGGGTTTCAAGATCGCCCGCCAGTTTTTGCTTCTCGTATTTACGATCGCCGACGACATTCCACCATGGCACCTCATCTCGCAGTTGAAAACGCGAGATCAATTCATCGGAACTAAAGGCATGATTGCCGACAATGTTGATTTGCTGGATCTTGGCCGAAAGGCCTTCGGTAAACACCAGTTTCAAGTCGACCCTATTACGTGGCAGCGGCGTTACCACGGCTTTCACCGTCGCGCTGTATTTACCCACGCTGTAATAGAAATCCTCGAGCCCTTTCTCGATATTGGCAATCGTGGTGCGATCCAGTGCCTCGCCCACACGAACACCTGAAGCTTCGAGATTTTGCTTAAGCATCTCCTCCTTCACCGCCTTGTTGCCGGAGAAGGTGATACTGGCAATAGTGGGACGCTCTTTGACCTGAACAAGCAATGTGTTTCCATCACGCAACACCCGGACATCCTCAAAGTTTCCGGTAGCAAATAAGGCGCGGATAGTATTACCAATGTCTTCATCACTGGCCGTGTCTCCAACACGAACAGGCATACTGAGTAACGCCGCACCGACGGCGACCCGTTGCAGTCCTTCGAAATGAATGTCCTTCACTACGAACCCGTCTGCACCGTATACGGTGGCGCTGCTAAGAAGCAGCGACGCTATGAGCAACTTTTTCATCGCCATCGTGGTTATGCGTTCTTCCTAACATAATCCCCAGCGCTAGAGCCGAGAGAAATCATTGAAAAGAGCAAGCCCCATTAACAACACCAGTAAAATAGAACCGATGCGATAACTGAAATCCTGCACTCGATCGGAAACCGGCCCTCCCTTTAGCTTTTCTATCGCCAGGAAGAGCAGGTGACCACCATCTAACACCGGTAACGGGAACAGATTGATAATACCCAGGTTGACGCTGATAAGCGCCAGGAACATCAGGTAATACACTATCCCATATTCCGCTGACATCCCTGCGCCTTGGGCAATGGAAATTGGCCCGCTCAGGTTGTTCAGCTTAACATCACCCGTTACCAGTTTACCCAACATACCGACGGTTAACTTCATCAGTTGCCAGGTTTTTTCGCCTGCCTGCTCCCCGGCGGGGAACAGGCCGTACTGGCGTATCGTTTTATATTCCTCGGGCAGAGGTATGACCTGCGGTACCACACCCGCAAAACCTTCCACTTCGCCTTTACCCACCGACTTCACGTCTGGCGTCAACGCAATTTGTAGAAGAACACCCTGCCGTTCGATCTCAACCGATAGAACCTTACCGGGATTATCCCGTACCTGCATGACAAAATCCTGCCAGCGGTCGATGGGCTGGCCACCGACTTTAACGATCTTGTCACCCGCTTGCAAACCGGCTTTTGCTGCGGCTGAAGCGGGTTGTACTTCTGCCAGCACCGTTTTTATCTGCGGGCCGCGGGGACGAATCCCTAATGCAGCAATCGGATCCTGCTTATCCGGTTCGAAAGACCAATGGCGTAAATCGAGAATTTTCCTTTCGACGCGTGACGAGCCGAAAGGCGCAACCCCCACGCTGGTTTGATTGTCGCCAATCTTACCGATCAGTTCCATACGAACCGAATCCCAATCAGGCGTTTCGATACCGCCAACCGACTTAAGTTCCATCCCGGGCAAAATTTCCGCCTGCGCAACGATGGAATTTGGCGTAACTTCACCAATAACTGGCCGATAGCTGGGAACACCGATTAAAAACACCAGCCAATAGGCAAATACCGCAAAAACGAAATTCGCCATCGGCCCGGCGCTGATAATGGCGGTGCGCTGCCAAATTTTTTTATGGTTAAACGCTTCGTGCCGACGTTCGGGCGCGACGCTTTCCACCCTCTCGTCCAGCATCTTGACATAACCACCAAGCGGGATCGCGGCAATAACGTACTCGGTACCACGTTTATCCCGATGGCGCCACAACGCACGGCCAAACCCGATGGAAAAACGCTCTACCGTGACACCACAGCGTCGCGCCACCCAAAAATGGCCGAACTCGTGCACGGTGATCAAAATACCCAGCGCAACGATAAACGCCGCGAGACTCCAGAGAAAGTGCAACATAATAGCGCCTGGCTCCTCGATTAAATAGCCCTAAAAATAAGTAGCATTAAGCAGGCAAAAACGGGTACCGCCGCCGTCAGGCTATCGATCCGATCAAGGATACCCCCGTGACCGGGGATTAAATGACCACTATCTTTGATCCCAGCCTCGCGCTTAAACATGCTCTCGGTTAAATCGCCCAGCACCGAAGCCAGCACAGCAACCACCGAACACGCCAATAAATCTAACGGCAGCGCGTCAAGCGGGGCGTAACGACCGAATAACCAGGAAATTAGCGCTGAGGTCACCAGACCACCGACCAAGCCTTCCCAGGTTTTACCGGGAGAGACTTTCGGTGCCAGCTTATGCCGACCAAAGAGGCGACCAAATAAATACGCACCGGAATCCGCTCCCCAGACCAGCACCATAACGTAGAGTAGCCACCAGGCACCGGTAAACGAATTGACCGAATAGTGATATTGGCGCAAGGCCAGCATGCCGCAGAAAAAAGGAATGATGGTTAATATGCCAAACATCAGCCGCAGCGGGTACGAACGTCGCCAAAAAACGGCTGAGCGAGGATAGAGCAGCACCAGCACCAGCGCGGCAACCCACCACACCAGCGAGCCCTTGAGTGCGTATATTATCACCGGGGCCGACGAATACGGATGGTAAGCCGGAATACTCAGCATCATCAGCGCCAGCAGCAGGCCGCACAGTATCGATAACCAAATCCGCTGGCTGCGGGTCGACAAACCGGCCAGCGGTCCCCATTCCCAAGCCGCCAGCATAGATACCGCAAGCGTCACCAGCGCAAATCCGACCATAGGCAGAAAAAACAGCGCGACGATAACAATAGGTATCAAGATAAAAGCAGTAATCAAGCGAGACTTCAGCAAAAGTTCCCCCTAGGACGCAATGGCATCATTAGGCGTAGCTCCTCCGAAGCGCCGCTCGCGTTGAGCAAATGCATTCAGGGCACCTTCAAAAACATGTTCGTCAAAATCCGGCCACAGAACATCGGTAAAATAAAGCTCGGCATAGGCTATCTGCCAGAGTAAAAAATTACTGATTCGATGTTCTCCACCGGTGCGAATCACTAGATCAACCGGCGCTAATTCATGTAGGCAAACATGTTGGCACAAAGCATCCTCATCAATCTGATCAGGGAGCAACGTCCCTTCGCGCACTTTTTCCGCCAGCTGTTTTACGCCCTGAATAATATCCCAACGGCCACCATAATTCGCAGCGATATTTAACGTAAGGCCATCGTTATTTTGCGTTAGGGCCTCAGAGCGGTGAATTCGTTCTTGCAAACGCCGGCTAAAACGGCTGATATCACCAATTATACGCAAGCGAACATTGTGCTTGTGTAGGCTTTTAACCTCACTATCGAGTGCCCTGACGAACAACTCCATCAACGCGGAGACTTCCTGCATCGGCCGATTCCAATTCTCGCTGCTGAACGCATACAGCGTCAACGCATCAAAATGATGGCTGACGGCAAAACTCACCGAGCGACGGACCGACTTTACGCCTGCCTTATGACCAAAGATACGCAGTTTTCCTCGGCTTTTTGCCCAGCGGCCATTGCCATCCATGATGATAGCGACGTGCCGGGGGGTGGATGATGGCGGAACCATAGCCTCTTGCTGATTTTCGGACGACATAACGCTTACGTATTTCCTCAATAAGAGTACATCCACCCTCTTTCAAATTGCAGGTGCGTGGGCGGTACTCGTTCATCCGAATGACTCCGTAAGCTCCGGATTCTCTCGCTTGCCGCCTTCCTGCAACTCGAAATCTATTGGATATACAACCGGTTTTCCGGAACAATAGGCCCCGAACCTGCAAAAAACCGCGCAATTAACACGGCTCGCTCCTGCTGTACTACGCCATCGTCCCAGGAGACAAGTGGCGCTGACTATATCATTACATCCACATTGGAACAAATCAGGTCACCGCATGCATCCAATGTGAGTTACTGCATAAAATGCGCGCTCTCACGCCTTGCCAGGCTGCGCGCCTCGCCATCCACCGCCACAACGTCATCCACGCTGTGGGGTTCGGTCAATACCATGCGTTCTAGTGTTCTGCGGTTCAGGGAGGCAATATCAGTAAACCGTATTTTGCCCTGTAAAAAAGCCGCTACCGCCACTTCATTGGCCGCGTTCAGCGTGGTGGTCGCCGCCTGCCCCTGCTCAAAAGCATCCATAGCCAGGCGCAGGCAGGGGTAACGCTCTTCGTCAGGCCGTTCGAAGGTCAGCGCGCCGATACGATAAAAATCAAGCGTCGCGACGCCGGAGGTTACGCGATCTGGATACGCCATCGCATGGGCAATAGGCGTACGCATATCCGGCGAGCCAAGCTGCGCAAGCACGCTACCATCGCAATAACGCACCATCGAGTGAATGACCGATTGCGGATGCAGTATCACTTCCATTTGTGCCGCTGACGCATTAAACAACCAGCGCGCCTCGATATACTCCAGCCCTTTATTCATCATGGTTGCCGAGTCCACGGAAATCTTGCGGCCCATTGACCAGTTTGGATGAGCGCAGGCCTGATCGGGCGTCATGGCGGCCAGCTCCGTTAGACACGTTTGGCGAAATGGACCACCGGAACCGGTTAGAACAATACTCGATACGCCATGTTCTTGCAGTGAAGCGTACCCTAATTGATGTTGAAGTGTTTCGGGTAAACTCTGAAAAATCGCATTATGTTCACTGTCGACCGGTAAAAGCTGCGCTTTACTCTCTCGCACCTCATTCATGAATAGCCGCCCACAGGTCACTAGCGCTTCCTTATTGGCCAGCAGCACCGATTTACCGGCACGGATAGCAGCCAGGGTCGGCAGCAGTCCCGCCGCACCCACAATGGCCGCCATGACCTGATCCACGTCATCCAGGGCCGCCAGTTCGCAGGCTGCCTGCTGTCCCGACATCACCTGGGTATCGACGCCAGCCTCATGCAAACGGCGGCCAAGCTCCCGTGCCGATGTCGCATCCGCCATACAGGCGTAAGCAGGACGGAAGGTGAGGCACTGCTCAGTCATCACCTCGATATTTTGCCCGGCGACCAATGCACGCACCCTGAATTTGTCAGGATTTTGTTTTACTACGGACAGGGTGTTGGTTCCAATGGAACCGGTAGAACCGAGAATCGTCAAATGTCTCATGAGGTTACTCTGGACAGTGCTCATTGAAAAAGGTAAGAAGTACGGTAGTCTGAAACGTAGCGCACCGTTTGTCTACGCTGTCACCAACAAAAAAAAACGCCGTAACGCCAAACAATTCATTGATTGGCTGCTACGGCGCTATTATCACGCTGGCAGTGTTTTGTTGTGGCTTGTGTCTACCCTACTGCTGCTAGCTTAAATTTCCATTAACTCTGCTTCTTTATCCGCCAACGCACTGTCGACTTTTTTGATAAAAATATCGGTCAGCTTTTGGATATCGTCCTGTGAGCGACGGTCCTCATCTTCACTGATCTCTTTATCTTTCAACATGGCCTTTACTTTATCGTTGGCATCACGACGCACGTTGCGCACGGATACCCTTCCCTGCTCCGCTTCTGCACGCACCACCTTGATCAGGTCACGGCGACGCTCTTCGGTTAACGCTGGCAGTGGAACACGGATGACGCTGCCGGCCGACGAGGGGTTCAACCCCAGATCGGAGGCCATGATGGCTTTTTCAACGGCGGGACTCAGCGAGCGGTCAAATACCGTGATCGCCAACGTACGCGAATCCTCGGCCACAACGTTTGCCAACTGGCGCAGTGGTGTCGTGGCACCATAATACTCTATCTGTATACCATCAAGCAGGCTTGGAGACGCGCGGCCAGTGCGGATTTTGCTGATGTGGTTTTTGAATGCGTCCACGCATTTTTCCATGCGTATCTCTGCATCTTTGCGGATTTCATTAATCACGTTGCGAACCCTTAAAAGCTGGTTATCCTGGCAGGCTTGGTTAACGTCAAGCCCGTGCTTGTCAAAACCAGCCGTGGCTGGCCTTCACTATAATCGATGTTGCCGTTCATACGGCATAATACTGTAATTCAGCGTTCAATGACTACTTCGTAATAAGCGTGCCTTCTTTTTCACCCATCACCACGCGACGCAGCGCGCCGGGTTTATTCATGTTGAATACACGAATAGGGATATTATGATCCCGTGCCAAGGTGAACGCGGCCAAATCCATCACTTTAAGCTCCTGCTCCAGCACATCCTGGTAGCTCAACTGTTCATAAAGTGTAGCATCAGGATTTTTCACTGGATCGGCGGAATACACACCGTCAACCTTGGTGGCTTTGAGCACCACGTCGGCCTCAATTTCAATCCCGCGCAGGCATGCGGCAGAGTCGGTGGTAAAGAAAGGGTTGCCGGTACCGGCGGCAAAAATCACCACCCGATTATTGCGCAACAGACTGATAGCCTCGGCCCAACTGTAATTATCACATACCCCGTTCAACGGAATGGCGGACATCAGGCGCGTATTGACATAGGCACGGTGCAGTGCATCACGCATTGCCAATCCGTTCATCACTGTCGCCAGCATCCCCATGTGGTCACCAACAACGCGATTCATCCCCGCCTGAGCCAAGCCGGCACCGCGGAACAGATTCCCGCCGCCGATCACCACACCGACCTGAATGCCCAATTCGACCAGCTCTTTCACTTCCTGAGCCATGCGATCGAGGACGCTGGCGTCGATACCAAAGCCTTCTGCGCCTTGCAGGGCTTCTCCACTCAATTTGAGCAGGATACGCTGGTATACGGGTTTTGCATTGGTTGCCATTAGTTCTGTTCCTAAGCAGCGATAACGAGATGGGCGGATCCGACTTCTGTACCGCGTTACGGAGAGTTTATGCGGCAAGAGTCCCCTGACTTTATTTCAGCTCATAAAAATGAACCGCCTGGCGGCGGTTCCGGATAATCATTTTAAGACTGCTTGCTCATGGCGGCAACTTCGGCCGCGAAATCAACTTCAGCTTTTTCGATGCCTTCACCCACTTCGTAGCGGGTAAAGTTGCCGATTTTGGCTTTATGCTCTTCGAGCAGTTGGCCGACGGTTTTGCTCGGATCCATCACAAAATGCTGGCCAGTCAATGAAATTTCGCCAGTAAATTTACGCATGCGGCCTTCAACCATTTTTACAGCGATGTCATGCGGTTTGCCGGACTGCAGTGCGATATCAAGCTGGATCTGGTGTTCGCGGGCCACAACGTCAGCTGGCACATCCTCGGCATGGACATATTCTGGCTTGCTGGCCGCGATATGCATGGCAATGTGCTTAACCAGTTCTTGGTCAGCATCAGTTGCCGCAACCAAAACACCAATACGCGCACCGTGCAGATAGGAACCCAGCACGTCACCTTCAAGGCCCGACACGCGGCGGATATTGATGTGCTCACCAATTTTGGCAACCATCGCAGCGCGTTGTTCTTCAAATTTTGCTTTCAGCACGTCGATATCAGTGATGCGTTCCGCCAGAGCGGCGCTGACCACTTCGTCGCCGAAGGCTTTGAAACCGCCGTCTTTGGCCACGAAGTCAGTTTCACAGTTCAATTCAACGATCACACCGTATTTGCCGTCCTGAGCAATTTTCGTCAGGATAACGCCTTCAGCGGCGACACGGCCGGCTTTTTTAGCGGCTTTGGCTTGACCAGATTTACGCATGTTGTCAATAGCCAGCTCAATATCGCCCTGAGCTTCAACCAGTGCTTTCTTACATTCCATCATGCCTGCGCCGGTACGTTCACGCAGTTCTTTCACCAAGGCGGCGGTAATATCAGCCATTATCTTTTCCTCGTTATCCCATGTGGGGGGATAGGTAAAAAAGAGGGCCTGAGAACAGGCCCTCTAACCAACATCTGTAGAACTTGGTTAACAAGGGCTCTATACCCGTCATCTTTCAAGCTGCGTATGCGCTGCAGTAGCGTGTTCACCTGAATCACTCAGTGAGCTTATCCGGTTCTCTCGCTTGCCGCCTACCCGCAGCTCGAAATTTATTGGGTAAACAAAGAGCATGCCTTATTATTCAGCTTCAACAAAGCTTTCTTCGGCCTGTTCAACCAGATCCTGCGAACGGCCTTCGCGAACAGCGGTGGCAACGGCGGTCAGGTACAAGTTGATGGCACGGATGGCATCGTCGTTACCAGGGATAATGAAGTCCACGCCGTCCGGATCGGAATTGGTATCAACAATGGAGAACACCGGGATGCCCAGGTTGTTTGCTTCTTTGATGGCGATGTGTTCATGTTCGGCATCGATAACAAACAGCGCATCAGGCAGGCCGCCCATGTCTTTGATCCCACCCAGGCTGTTTTCCAGCTTGGCCTGTTCGCGAGTGCGCATCAGCGCCTCTTTTTTCGTCAGCTTCTCGAAAGTGCCGTCCTGGGATTGGATTTCCAGATCCTTTAGACGCTTGATGGACTGACGAACCGTTTTCCAGTTGGTCAACATCCCACCCAGCCAGCGATGATTCACAAAGAATTGATCGCAGCTATTGGCATATTCCTTTACGGCTTCACTTGCCGCACGCTTGGTGCCGACAAACAGAATTTTACCTTTGCGGGAAGCAATCTTGTTCAATTCAGCCAGGGCGTAATTGAACATTGGGACCGTTTGCTCAAGGTTGATGATATGTACTTTATTACGCGAACCGAAGATGAAAGGCTTCATTTTCGGATTCCAGTAACGGGTCTGGTGACCGAAATGTACACCCGCTTTGAGCATGTCGCGCATGGAAACAGTAGCCATGATAAAACCTCTTGTTTAAGTTTGGGGTTATGCCTCCACGTATCCCATACGACCGACCCCGCCAAACTGGCCAAAGCACCCCGGCGCATGTGCCGATACGTGTGTGTAATATACACAATTGAGTTTTCTACCCGCATTTTTCGCACCACTGGTGCGTTGGCTGTGCGCGTTCACCCAAATCACTCAGTGAGCATATTGGGATTCTTTCGTTTGCCACCTTGCCACAACACGAAATCTACGGGGTATTGTTGATCTCACCGACGCATAGGACCAAAATACACTACGCCGATTGTCGGCGCGCTTTATACCATAATCCGCGCCTGGACTCCACTCTTTGTTCAATGCCCTCTGCGGCATCAAATGATAATTTGGTAGTCTGGTAGCTGGACTGATAACATTATCAGCTTACTTTAGTTTAATCTTAATAGTGTCGACTTTCACGCCGACTGCGGATCTCTTTATGGCTATCACAATAAAAAATTCTGACGATATCGCCAAAATGCGCGTTGCTGGCAAACTTGCCGCCGAAGTACTGGAAATAATCGAGCCTCATGTCGTTGCGGGCGTCAGCACTGGTGAGCTCGATCGCCTGTGCCATGAGCATATTACCGTGCACCAACACGCTATTTCCGCCAGCCTCGGATATCATGGTTTTCCAAAATCCGTTTGTATTTCCGTCAATGAAGTCGTCTGTCACGGCATTCCTTCCGACGAAAAAATTCTTAAGGATGGCGATATTATCAATATCGACGTTACCGTCATTAAAGAGGGTTTTCACGGTGACACGTCCAAAATGTTTATCGTCGGCAAGCCAACCATTCTTGGTGAGCGTTTGTGCCGCATTACTCAAGAAAGCCTGTACCTTGCCATCAACATGGTCAAACCGGGTATCCGCCTGCGTACTCTGGGTAAGGCCATCCAGATTTTTGTGGAAGCCGAAGGATTTTCCGTGGTCCGCGAGTATTGCGGTCACGGCATCGGCGTGGGTTTCCATGAAGAACCGCAGGTGCTGCATTATGATGCAGACGATGGCGGCGTAGTGCTGCAACCTGGCATGGCCTTCACCATTGAACCGATGGTCAATGCTGGCGATTGTCGCATTCGCACCATGAAAGACGGGTGGACAGTCAAAACCAAGGATCGCAGCTTGTCGGCGCAATATGAACATACTATTGTGGTGACTGAGGACGGTTGTGAAATAATGACCCTACGTGGGGAAGATACCCTGCCAATGGTCATAAAACACGCGTCCTGACACCTAACCGCGACACGGCCGGCCTGCGGTACTGTCCAGTGCAGTATCATTTTCACTCTCTAGCGGGTAGTCCGGGGCTGGACTGCCTACGGATCTATCGGCTTTAACCTGGACACCCTATGCCGGATAAAATTCTGCAGTATGCTGAACAGCCACAAACCAGCACGCCTGCATCCAAACCCTCGTCGCCGTTGACCTGGCCCGATGAGGCGTTTAATCGCGCCGATCTTAAAAATTGCCTGGACACGTTTAATCGCTGGCTGGCCGACGCCTTTGATGACGGGTTGTCCGCCGAAACATTAATTGACGCCCGCACGCAGTATATCGATCAGTTGTTGCAGCAACTGTGGCGCGTGTACGGTTTCAGCATGGTACCAGAAACGGCGCTGGTGGCCGTGGGTGGCTATGGACGGGCAGAATTGCACCCGTTGTCTGATATCGATGTCCTGGTCCTGAGCCAGGCTGCCCTCACCACTGAGCAGGCTCGGCAAGTCAGCGAGTTGCTGACGCTGTTGTGGGATCTGAAACTCGAGGTGGGCCATAGCGTGCGCACCCTGGATCAGTGCGTACAGGAAGGACTGGCGGACTTAACCGTCGCCACAAATTTGATTGAGTCGCGGCTGATCTGCGGGGATGTGGCTTTATTCCTAAAATTACAAAAAAGCATCTTCAGCGAGGATTTCTGGCCTTCCAGCCAATTCTTCCCGGCCAAGCTGGCGGAGCAAGAGGAGCGCCACCGGCACTATCACGGCACCAGCTATAATCTGGAGCCGGATATTAAAAGCAGCCCAGGCGGCTTGCGGGATATCCATACCTTGTTATGGGTAGCCCACCGCCATTTTGGTGCCACCACAATGGATGAGATGGTGAGTTTCGGTTTTCTGACCCGTGCTGAACGCGATGAGCTTAAGGAATGCCAGAGTTTCCTCTGGCGTATCCGCTTCGCGCTTCATCTGGTGTTAAACCGCTACGATAACCGTCTGTTGTTTGACCGTCAGCAAAGTGTGGCACAGCTGTTGTGCTATCACGGTGCGGGTAATTTACCGGTTGAACGGATGATGAAGGACTTTTTCCGCGTGACCCGTCGCGTAGGTGAACTCAATCAAATGCTACTGCAATTGTTTGACGAGGCGATTCTGGCGCTGGGGCCGGATGATAAGCCACAGCCGCTGGATGACGATTTTCAACTGCGCGGCACGCTTATCGATCTGCGCGATGAAACGCTGTTTGTCCGGGAGCCTGAGTCCATCCTGCGGATGTTCTATCAGATGGTTCGCCACCAACGCATCACCGGCATTTATTCCGCCACGCTGCGTCAACTGCGCTACGCCCGTCGCCACCTGGCGGAACCCTTGTGCAATATTGCGAACGCCCGGCAATTATTTATGGCGATATTACGCCATCCAGGCGCGGTGCAGCATGCGCTGTTGCCGATGCACCGCCATAGTGTGCTCTGGGCCTATATGCCGCAATGGAGCAATATTGTCGGACAAATGCAGTTCGATTTATTCCATGCCTACACCGTAGATGAACATACCATCCGGGTGTTGCTAAAATTGGAAAGTTTCGCTGATGAGCGGGAACGTCAACAGCATCCGCTGTGCGTGGAGCTTTTCCCGCGCCTGGGGCACCAGCATTTGCTGCTGCTGGCGGCGCTGTTTCATGATATTGCCAAAGGGCGCGGTGGCGATCACTCGACATTGGGTGCCAAGGATGCCCTGGAATTTGCGGAATTGCACGGTTTGCATCCGCGCGAAGCGCAGTTGGTGGCCTGGTTAGTGCGTTGCCATCTGGTGATGTCAGTGACCGCCCAACGGCGTGATATTCAGGACCCTGATGTGTTGCGGGAATTTGCCGCCGAGGTACAAACCGAAAGTCACCTGCATTACCTGCTGTGCCTGACGGTGGCCGATATTTGCGCCACTAACGAAACCTTGTGGAATAGTTGGAAACAAAGTCTGCTGCGCGAGCTGTTCTTCGCCACCGAAAAACAACTGCGACGCGGAATGAAAAATACGCCGGATATGCGCGCGCGTATCCGCCATCATCGGATGCAGGCCCTGTCGTTACTGCGTATGGAAAACATCGACGAGGAGGCGCTACACCATCTTTGGAGCCGTTGTCGTGCGGATTATTTCCTTCGCCATTCGCCGAACCAACTGGCATGGCATGCCCGCCATTTGCTACAACACAAGGCCGATGAGCCGCTGGTGCTGATTAGCCCACAGGCGACCCGCGGCGGCACTGAAATTTTTATCTGGAACCACGATCGCCCCTATCTGTTTGCCGCCGTGACCGGTGAGCTCGACAGGCGTAACCTGAGTGTGCATGACGCGCAAATTTTTACCAATCGCGACGGCATGGCCATGGATACCTTTATGGTGCTTGAGCCGGACGGTAGCCCGCTGGCGCCGGATCGGCATCACGCCATCAGTCAGGCGTTACGGCAAACGCTGCAACCCGGTGAATACCAGCTTCCACGCGTACGTCGCCCTTCCCCAAAATTGCGGCATTTCAGCGTGGCGACACAAATCACGTTCCTGCCGGCGCCGTCCGATCGCCGCAGCTACCTTGAACTTATCGCGCTTGATCAGCCGGGCTTGTTGGCGCGGGTGAGTGAAGTGTTTGTTGATTTGGGCGTGTCGCTGCACGGCGCCAGAATTTCCACCATTGGTGAGCGGGTGGAGGATTTGTTTATCCTGGCCGATAGCGATCGGCGCGCGTTGAGTGATGTGATGCAACAGGAATTATCGCGGCGATTGATTGCAGCACTCAACCCCAACGAAAAAATATGATATACCCTTTATCTAACATTTATTTCTTTAGTCAAGACACAGGACCAGGACAGGATGCAGCAATTACAACAGATCATTGAAAATGCCTTCGAGCGGCGCGCGGACATTACTCCGGCCACGGCGGACCGCGTCACAGTGGACGCCGTTCAGCAGATCATTAGCCAATTGGATAGCGGCGCGCTGCGCGTTGCAGAAAAAATCAATGGTGAATGGGTCACCCATCAATGGCTGAAAAAAGCGGTATTGCTGTCATTTCGCATTAGCGATAACCAATTGATAGAAGGTGGCGAGACACGCTATTTCGATAAGGTGCCAATGAAATTCGCCGATTACGATCAGGCGCGCTTCGAACGTGAGGGTTTTCGTGTGGCCCCTCCGGCCACCGTACGCAAAGGTGCCTTTATCGCCCGTAACACCGTGCTGATGCCCTCTTATGTCAATATCGGTGCCTACGTTGACGAAGGCACCATGGTTGATACCTGGGTCACGGTGGGCTCCTGCGCACAGATTGGCAAGAACGTCCATCTGTCCGGCGGTGTGGGCATCGGTGGCGTACTTGAGCCATTGCAGGCCAATCCGACCATTATTGAAGATAACTGTTTTATCGGCGCACGCTCCGAAGTGGTTGAAGGGGTGATTGTCGAGGAAGGCTCGGTGATCTCCATGGGGGTGTTTATCAGCCAAAGCACCAAAATCTACGACCGAGAAACCGGCGAGATCCATTACGGCCGCGTGCCAGCGGGATCGGTGGTAGTCTCCGGCAACCTGCCCTCCAAGGATGGCAGTCATAGCCTCTACTGCGCGATTATCGTCAAAAAAGTGGATGCAAAAACGCGCGGAAAAGTGGCTATCAATGAATTATTACGCACCATCGACTGATATCTCATCGGGTGAATGCACGCAGCCAACGCACCTGCAACCCGAAAGATGACGGGACTCCCTATAGCT
>NZ_JAYGJO010000035.1:0-43068 GCF_035013185.1 Acerihabitans sp. TG2 | reverse complement strand
CTGACACCGTTAAAGCCGATCATGATGCGGTCGAGCGCCTGGCGTTTGATAATGGCGTCACGCAGCCGGGCCTGAAAGTCCTGGTAACGCGCCCACAGGTCGAGGGTGTTATAACGAATATGGAAATCGTAGTTCACCTGCTGGCAGAAATACCCCTCGGAATCCAGCGTGGCAAAGTCCGCCGTTTCGCGTTCATCACCGGCGGTGGTGTCGGTGGTGCTGGCAATCGAGCCGGACACGCCGATACCGATTTTTTCGCCCTTCATTTCCGCCACCGGCACGATATTGATGCGGGTGAGGAATTCCGATGACTCCTGGGTGCGGGTCATCAGGGTTTGCGTCACTGTGGGTTCAACGCTGAATTTTTTATTCAGGTCGTTAGCCTCGACGCCGTTCAGCTCGGCGACGCGGGTCAAAAACACATTAAATTTAAAACGGGTGTTGGTTTTCATCGGGTGTCCTAAACAGGGAATACGGGTTAACGATGATGGTCACCTGGCCGGGTTTAGCAGTCGGTTAACACCTCGTCCGGCGCTTCGCGGCCACCGGTGGCCAACGGGCGGCGGGTCTGATATTGGCTGTCAGTTGCGGTCAGTTTGTTGGTCAGGGTGGTGACCTGGTTATGGTCGGTGACCACGGCCTGCTCAAGCACGACCAGGCGTTCGGTCAGGGTGGTTTCCAAGGTAGAAAGCTTGGTGTCCTGCTCGGCGGCGGTGAGCTGCACATGTTCGGCCACCGCTTCAACCGCCTTATGGACGTCTGCCAGGCGGGCGTCGTCGTTGGTCTGTTTGCCGGTCAACAGGGTTTTCACGCGGGTAAATAACGACAGGCCCGGCTCGGTGACCTCTTCAAATTCGAGTGAGACCTCGACCGCAGCGGTAAACAGGTTGTCCGGTGCGGTTTTACGTGCCGCCAGTGGGTTGTGTTGGGCGCTGGCGCTAAAGGCCAGCATTTCAGTGCCCAGGCTGGCCGGGTCGTCGGTCACGGCCAGGCCGACCAGGTAGGCTTTGCCACTGTTGGCAAAGTTCGGCTGCACTTCCATCGAGGTGTAGATTTTCTGGCGCGATTGATTCAGCAATACTAGGTCGTCGGTGGGGGAGATTTGGGCAAACAGCGCCCATTTGCCGTTGAGCACCGAATCATCGGCGATCTGCTCGGCCTTGAGCGCTAACACGTCGCCGTAACGGCGGAAGGCACCGTCGGGCAAGACGCCTTTAAGGTGTTCCAGGTTAAGGCGGCAACCGTAGACACGAGTGTCAAAGGTCTCGGCCATCTGTTGGATATCGTCGGCGTTAATCATTCGCCCGTCGCAGGTGTCACCCTCGACGCCGATACGGAAAAATTTCGATACTTTTTTGGCCATCGGAAACGGCTTCCTTGGTGGGTTAATCAGGTCAGGGTTAGTTTCCGGGGATAGGCGGGAGGCCACAACGCATCAGGGTTGTGGTCAGGCTGGCACAACAGGCAGCACAGGCGTGGGGGCGGGCGAGTCGCGTAGCCTTAGCACCATGAATACGACACCCACCACTATCATCAGCGATCCGAGGCGCCAGGCGGCACTGCTTTACTGGCAGGGGTTTTCCGTGCGCCAGATTGCCGAAACCTTAAGCCTAAAAGCGCCCACCGTGCAGAGCTGGAAACAGCGAGACCAGTGGGAGGCGGTGGCGCCTATTTCACGTATCGAAACCAGCCTGGAAGCGCGCTTAATCCAGCTGATAATGAAAACCCAGAAGGGCGGCAGCGATTATAAAGAGATTGACCTGTTAGGCCGCCAGATAGAGCGCCTGGCGCGAGTGAATCGCTATAGCCAGACCGGCAACGAGGCCGATCTCAACCCTAATGTGCGCAATCGCAATAAGGGCGAACGCAAGCCACCGGAAAAGAACGTGTTTAGCGATAGCGCGGTGGAACAGCTGGGATCCATCTTTCATGAAACGTCGTTCGGGTATCAAAAAGGTTGGTATCAGGCCGGGCTACAGCATCGCATTCGTAATATCCTTAAGTCTCGCCAGATTGGTGCCACCTTCTATTTTGCCCGCGAGGCGTTGCTCGATGCTTTGACCACCGGGCGTAATCAGATTTTTCTCTCGGCCAGCAAAGCGCAGGCCCATGTGTTTAAAAATTACATCATCGACTTTGCCCGCCTAGTAGAGGTAGACCTGAAAGGCGATCCGATGGTGCTCGGCAATGGGGCGCGGCTGTTTTTTCTTGGCACCAACGTGCGCACCGCACAGAGCTACACCGGCAACCTGTATCTGGATGAATACTTCTGGATCCCCAAGTTTCAAGAGCTGCGCAAAGTGGCGTCCGGCATGTCGCTACATAAAAAATGGCGCACCACTTACTTTTCCACCCCATCCAGCCTGGCGCACAGCGCGTACCCGTTCTGGTCGGGCGAGCTGTTTAATAAAGGGCGCGGCAACAAAGCCGATCACGTTCATCTGGATTTAAGCCACAGCCACTTATCCCAGGGCGCGTTATGCGGCGATGGCCAGTGGCGGCAGATTGTCACGGTTGAGGATGCGCTCACCGGTGGCTGTAATTTGTTCGACCTGGATCAGCTCGCGCTCGAGTACAGCCCGGCGGAATATCAAAACCTGCTCATGTGTGAGTTTGTGGATGATAAAGCGTCGGTGTTCCCGTTCGCCGAGCTACAGCGCTGCATGGTGGACAGCCTGGAAGAGTGGGAGGATTACAATCCGTATGCCGTGCGGCCATTTGCTTATCGTCCGGTGTGGATTGGTTATGACCCGTCGCACACCGGTGATAGTGCGGGCTGTGCGGTGATCGCACCACCGATGGTGCCGGGCGGACAATTCCGGGTTCTGGAGCGCCACCAGTGGAAAGGCATGGACTTTGCCGCCCAGGCGCAATCCATCAAAGAGCTGACCGAACGGTATGTGGTGGAGTATATCGGCATCGATGCCACCTCTATCGGGCAAGGCGTATTCCAACTGGTGCAACAGTTCTTCCCGGCGGCGCGGGAAATTCGTTATACGCCGGAAATCAAAACCGCCATGGTGCTTAAAGCCAAGGACACCATTACCAGCGGTCGCCTGGAGTACGACGCCGGGCATACCGATATCACCCAATCCTTTATGGCCATTCGCAAAACCATGACCGCCAGCGGCAACCGCTCCACCTTTGAGGCCAGTCGCAGCGAAGAGGCCAGCCACGCCGACGTAGCTTGGGCGATTATGCACGCCTTGCTTAATGAACCGCTCACCGCCGCCAACGGCGGCCATAGCCCTAATATTCTGGAGTTTTATTAATGAGCCAACGCAAAGGCCGCCGGGCCATCAAGCAATCCTCAGCGCAGACCACAGCGGCCCCGGCCGAGACACAGCAGGCCCAGGCGTTTAGTTTTGGCGAGCCGATCCCGGTGCTCGACCGGCGGGAAATTCTGGATTATATCGAATGCACCGGCAACGGCCAGTGGTACGAGCCGCCGATAAGTTTTGACGGCCTGGCCAGGAGCCTGCGCGCCGCAGTACACCACAGCTCACCGATCTACGTGAAGCGCAATATCCTGGCCTCGACCTATATTCCACACCCGCTATTAAGCCAGCAAGAGTTTAGCCGTTTTGTGCTGGATTACCTGGTGTTCGGCAATGCGTTTCTGGAGCTGCGTAAAAACCAGCTTGGCGAGCCGCTACGACTGGAATGCATCCCGGCCAAATACACCCGCCGGGGCGTGGAGCAGGACACCTACTGGTTTGTGCAATACTGGAAAGAGCCGCACCGGTTCGAGACTGGCAGCGTATTCCATCTGATAGAGCCGGATATTAACCAGGAGCTGTACGGCCTGCCCGAGTACCTTAGTGCGTTAAATTCCGCCTGGCTCAACGAGGCGGCCACGTTATTTCGGCGCAAGTATTACCAGAATGGCGCCCACGCCGGATACATCCTGTATATGACCGATGCGGCGCAAAGCAGCAGCGATATCGACCAGATGCGTAAGGCGATGCGGGATACCAAAGGATTGGGAAATTTTCGTAACTTGTTTATGTATGCGCCGAACGGCAAGAAGGACGGCATACAGATTTTGCCGCTCAGTGAAGTGGCGACCAAGGACGATTTTTTTAATATCAAGAAATCCAGTAGGGACGATTTACTAAGTGCGCACCGGGTGCCGCCGCAGATGATGGGGATCATACCGGATAATGCGGGGGGATTTGGGAATATGGAAAAGGCGGCAGAAGTTTTTGTGAGGAATGAATTAACACCTTTTCAACAACGAATAAAAGAGCTAAATATATGGATGCGCGATGAAATTATACAATTTTGCACATATGAGCTTAATTAATATATATTTAAAATAATGAGCTTGATGTTATTGCTCTATTAAATATTTAATTTTATGTTGTCCTCACATAAAAAAGAAAAAACTTAATCATCTTGATTAAGTTTTGCCTTGTTGAGGCGGCCATGAAGATTATTTACAAAATGAAGGTTGCTTATTATAATGCTCAGAATACATTTTGCCTGGGTCCAACACATGAAAAATAAAAATGAAACACAAATAAATTTAAATAGCGCTTTATAAGCCATATAAAAATCAAATGTTGGCAATATTGCCTTAAATAAGTATATTAGTAACGTACTAAGCATCACCAAGGCTGATGTTATTAATATATATACTAATTTTTCAATTCTCGGCGCATCCTTTTCATTTTTTATATAACTTACATCTTCATTTGCGATACTTGAAATTGCGTTAGGGTAAAGATACCCAATCCATATTCCAACAATAGTGAATATTGCAGTAGATAGACTTTGCAATGTGGCTAAAACCTCCTTTAATAAATTAAAGTTAATTCTTAAATAACAAAAATAAGCAATAAAAACACATATAAATATCCCTATGAAATTGAGTGTTTGCTGTTTAATAACTATCTTCAACAAATTTCTAGTTGAATTTTTCATATTACCCCTCTATTGCCTTCTTTTTTTTATCGTCTCCTAATGCTTTTTTTTCAGCTTCTTCTTCTTCTTTTCGTTTTAATTCTTTCTCAGCTTCTAATTTTAACTGGAGAACTAAATCGCCTCTTATTAGATTTATTTGTGCGAGTAAGAATTCTGGGGAATAATGCTCATCTCCTTCAGAATTAGTAATTGGTAGTTTTGTCCTTGCAACATATTTTGTTAACCATATTGGATTTTCAGTATCTAATAATTTAAAACCAACATCAGCCCAATCGGTACTCTCATCTCTCAAATTGAATAATTGATTCAATTCTTCTAAAGAGGGGGCGCCATCTACGATGACTTGCACACGTTTAGGTTGTTCTACTTCAGGCGGTTTACCTAATACTTTATCTCTGATGCTCGGACCAAAAAGTGAGGATAATGTGTCACTCGCAAGCTGCAGAATTGGCTGTCTATCATCATTAATCCGTTTGGTTGTGGTATCTCGGATAATAGTTTGGACTATCCTCGATCTCATTCTAGCCAAATCTTCTTTAGCGGTTTTTAATTTAGTTTCCTCAACATTAAATTTAAAAATACAATTGCATTTACCATCAATATCCTTATAAGGAAATGTTGTTTGATAAACTTTGACTACTCTTCCTGGTGTGTTTATGGCATCAAAATGTCGCTCTGAAGTTTTACGCTCACCAAATAAACTATTGTTATTAACATGTTGTACAAAATAATTACAAAACAAAAATGTATCCGCATAAGAATGTGGGAATCTTATGGAAGCAATTTTATTAAGTTCAGGAATAATCCAATAATAACATGGTTCACCCCAGATAATCTCTTCTCCAGCAATTTGAGAGCCAGCCTTTACAGTACCTGTTACATTCGCTCCGATTTTTGAACCAACCTTAATACCATGAATTCCATTTCCATCCCCAACACCTCTATAGATTACTATGACATAGTCCTTTGTACTAGGATCAAAAGCGACGCCCCGACAATATACTTTTGTTCTTAAGGGCTGTTCTTTAATATTCCATGGAACCGTCTGCTCAAAATTTTTATCGTGCAACCAAGCAATGAGATCATCCATTACATCAACAATTGTACCGAATTTGAAGTCGAGATTTTTTGCATCCCTCTTTAATCTATAAAAACCGAAAGCATTAATATCAAAAAAAGTAATTGAGCCTGTGTCCATGTTAACGCCATTACTGTAATATTTTTATGTGTAATTGTAAATGTATTCCTTCGTGATATTGTTAGCAATAAAATCTTATCAAATCCGTATTAAATATAAAAAAAACAATCTAACTAATTGAAAAATAATATTATTTTAATAAATAACATAATAATCAATGAGCAGGCAAGCAAAATGGTCATGTTTTGCAAGGCAGCGCGCAATGCTATCCCCGCCACGCCTGCCCGCTTTAGGTAGCGATTTTCATGCATCGGTATGGCATCGTCCCGAGCGCGTGGCTTCTGGCTCACAAGCGGTAAAGGTATCTTACGATTGTCATTCACTTTGATGCACTACCATGCACTGTACCGGAATCACCAATGCGAGATAAGTGCAGTTCTCGGGATACTTCTCAGTGTTGCCGGCAACAAAGGACCAATCCAGGATCAACGAAAGGTTATGCGGTATTGACGCAAAAAATGGGTTTGGTGAGATCGCTACGCACTAAAAAGCGCCTGGGATAGTGACCTAACCCAGGATGGGAATTTATTACATTGATTTTAAATATATTTTATTAGGGCAGGGGATGTTTACACTTCTCATCAAGCAAAGGATGCACAACCGAAAGCATGCCGCGATTGAAAGGGTAAAATCACGGACATAAATTTGCCAAGATCATTACGTAAACCCCACCCTATGGCTAGGTCGTCTATCGGAGGTGGTGCTGGGGTATCCATCACGTCGTCTTGTTTCGGCAAGCTGTTACGCATGGATTCTGCCAATGCTAATATTTCATATTTTAAATCATATGGAACGCAATTAAATCGGCATAAGGTATCAAGAATAAAACCTCCGGTTTTTATTTCATCGGATGATTTCAAAATAGACGTGTCAGGCAACTCGTTATGATGCCACAAAGAAACTGCTATGGTCTTAACATCATCTGCTGCTGCATTATCTAGGCCAGTCGCGCATACACGTTTGAACGCGTTGTCTAAGGTTATATTATTCATATACCCTCCATTATGTCTTTGTACATAGCAATAGCATACTCAATTTTTGAAGGCAACCCACTTTGGCCGACGGCATAATCTGCCGCGTCCATTGCCTTGGTTCTAAATTCATCAATTGATAAGCCAGCGTTGAATAAAGCATAGATATCTGTTTGATCTGTATCACCAAATCTGCCAAGTTTACTGATGGCTAAATCGCATTTACTGATCAGATAAACCCACAGAGGAGAATCGTTATCAACTTCTATCCCAAGCGCATTATGTTCGTAATCTTCGTGCATAGGTGCGAGTGTGGGGTTAAAATTTGCGTCATAAACTAAGATGCTTGGTCCCCGTTTGTTATCAAAAAATTTTACAGGGGAAATTGATTCAATTAGCCCAATAGCTGCTTGAGTTTTAGTGCGACAAAAATCTAGTTGGCTGTCTAAATCATTGCTAATGCGAGTATTAGTGTGCAAGTGCATTGCACAGCCACCGAATATATAAGCTTTGCAAGAACCCGGCGCAGTAAATCCTCTTAAATCTAATTGTGTTTTTATATTGGAAAACATTGTAAATATTGCGTTTGAAAACGGAGTGTTAGTAAACATATTATTGAACGTTGTTTCTATTTAAAGAGTTTAAACTTAGCACCTCCTGGAATACTCATAAATATATTTTTATGTTTCGTTTAAATAATATTCTATTTCCCGATGAGTTTATTGATGGATTAATTAGCAATATTAGCAATATTAGCTAATTAATTTTTTATTGTATGATTTGTAGGATATGACTTCCAGGGTTTTTCTCGCTAAAGTGGGATGCGTAGCGATAATAATATTTACACTGTTATTAATGATTATGCTAACTGAATAGATAAACTTAAGATTCATATGGTATGAGAAATAAATAAAACATGATAATATCAATATTAATTCTTTAGATAAAAATAGAGTGTTTGTTACTGTGTTTTTTTATTGCATTTATAAATCTTCCTGGGCTATATTAGCCACGCACCGAATAATCGGTGTAGGGAGTCTCACCCCTGTAGTCATCGCTGCAGCCTAATACGCTAATGTATTAGGTTGCGGTCTCAGCTCACCTATTGAATTTATCAATGGTGGCTCAGGCGGGGCAGCACCAAGGTGCTGGCCGGTTAGCGATGACCGGTAGTGAGACACCCGTCTGGGCTACCGCCATTGCAGTGGCGGCTATATGGATTTAGAGGCTGCCATTATGTTCCTTTCTTTAATTAAAATTATTAATAAAGATAATCATAATCCCCATAAAGTTTTGTCTGGGGATAAAATATGAACGATATCTTCAAACTCAGGAAAGCTTGCCGAGAAGATGTAGAATGCCAGTGTATGGCCTTAGCTTATGCTGCTCATCATATTGAACATAATGATGTTAGAGAGTTACTCCTTTTTACATTAATGGAAAAACAGCACCAACTAGCAACAAAAGACTTCTTTAACGATACCTGCGAAGTGTCTATCTAGTCGTGGTAATACGATCAGATTTGAAAATATCATGGTTTCCATTATTTTGATTATGTATCTCAGCTAGTTCAGAAATCAATGTCAACGCCATCTGAAGCTCTGGTTGCTTGCACTTTGCAACCAGAGTTATTTCTGCAATAAATTGTACGCGGTTTAATATTAGCTCTAAATGATCAACTGCATGCATTAATGACCTCCTTGTTAAATGAACTGTAATTATAAACAGGCAATTTTAAAAATAAAGCCAATTATCGATATTGTGAGAATCTTTTTACTTGTCCCACTAATAAGTGAAATAATTCTGTGAATAGTAAAAATAACCATTATAATTAAGTTGTTTTTAATGATTTGATTACCACCAATAATTTGTCCGCATCTCGATGCATTGACCGTCTGCCACTTTTAATAACACGCCATCGCTTAAAACAATGTTACTGCCTCGCATTAGTATATCAATTTCGTAATTCGAACCCTCTAAACCTCGCCCTACGAGTAGTTTACTTAACTTGGCTCGGTATCCTGCCGTACAGTTATTGACAGAACTCCAAGGGGCCGCGGTGCGGCCAGAAACGGCAGCCTCCCTTTGGTCGGCCGAAGTGGCTTTGGAAACAATTTTCCATTTATTTAATCGTGTAGCGATGATGGAGCTGTCACCGATTAGCGGAGACATCACCCCACTGATGCGTTTTACCTCTTCGCCATAAAGGTTAGGGCAATCATCCGTCCTATAATTGAGCCGCACCACGAGGTCCTTGCGTAATATCAATGGGCCACCTTGTAAGGCTGTATATGCTGCCCAATCACCCAAATCAGCCGCAGCCAAGACCGCATCCATTTTAGGATCGGAAAGCTCTATATTGCGCAGCCTGCGCAGTTCACGCCAAACGGTTACCGGCGCACCACCAATTTGCTGAAATTGGCGGATACGCCATCTGCTTGCCCAAGCCGTAACTGCTTTGGCCATGGTCCTCAGATCTTCACCACTTTCCTCGTCTTTTTCGTTTTCCAAGGCATAACCGTCAATATTTTTGGAAATGTACTTGGCGATATAGCCGGTGGCGGTCCCTTTAGTACGATCAATTTCTTTTACCTTTAGACGATGCTCAATGGCACCCGGTTCGTTGCCATCAATTTTGAGCGCGTATTCTCGTAGGATGTGACGAATTCTGTCGCGATGCTCTGGCAACATAAATAGAAGCATATGCCAGTGGGGCATACCATCGTGATGTGGTTCAGCAACCCTAAAACCAAAAATAGGCAAACCTTGGCGTTTGAGTTTTGCCCGAGCACAAGCCCAGACCGCGCAAAGATATTGCTGGCACTCTCGTGGATCAGTGCCAATCCAGTTTTTAACGAATCCGCCGGCACTGTGGGCTGAATGAAATTTTGATGGGGCTGTCAGTGTAAAAAAATCGCCTACACAGCCTAGTTCATCCGCGATATCTTCAAATCCGCGCATTCTGACCATCAACTCGCAACGGCGTATCGCAGGATTAGCATTAGACCGAGCTACCATATCTATTAGGGGAACCCTTTCACCGGTTTCCTGGTTCTCCAATTCCAGTGCCTTGAGCATTTCGCGATTGCGTGTCTTTTGTTCTTTCCACTCAGCAAGACAGGATTGGCTAACATACGCACTGGCCGATTTTTGGACTTGCCCGACGGCGATGGCCATATGTTCGCGCTGCATATCCCGGCGACGCTGTAACTTGTTTTTCCACCATACCGGGCTTGTCATACGGGTAATTGCTGAGATAGCTTTATTCTCGCAAATGGCATTTTCTTTAACGCTATTCCAATAAGGCACTGGTACATTTATCTCTTGAAGCAGTCCGGCAAGATATCGATAAGAAATTTGCACTAACGAGTTGTGCTGCTGGGTGCCGGTTTCAGAAAATTGATCGGTGAACTTAACAAAACATTGGTGAAGATAATCAGCTACTCGATAGCTTAGTTTCTTAACCTCACTTCGTCCTAGGTTCGGCAAGCGTGACGGCGCAAAGTCTTTACGAAAATACTCGGAGAATTCACCTTTCCCTGAAAGGTTGTAGCGGTCCAATACGATTTTTAATCGAGGTAGGATGTTTTCTCCTAATGAAGTTCGTAAAAAATCATTGGCAAAGCGGCGCCCTTTATGAGTGAATATTTTGGTGTAACGGTCAGCAAAATAACGTCCTAAGAAATTCGGCATAACTGAAAGGTACTGCGATCGCCATTGATGGTCTTCTTTATTTAAATCCCAAAGGCGTTGTTCATAAATGCTGATATTATTCGGCATGTGAAGGGTGTTTGGGGAGGATAACGACTCCCCACATAAGGGTTTAGAAAAGTATACAACTTCACCGGTTAGTGAATCTCTAATTTCTCTTGATATGTAATTCATTGAGAAAATCATGTGAACTTTTTCATCGAAATTGATTATTTTTAATTCATCAAGTTGCTGGCATTGAACACATAAATACACACCAAATAATGACTCTCGCCGTTGTTGCTGAATAGGCTCAGCGCAAGTAACGCAGTAATATGCTTATGGGGGCAACTTTATTCGAGTGTTGATGGTTTGCCGTCCGAGTAGCAAACAGTTGCACCCTAGAGATTGAAAAACGATATCAGACATACGCATCAATCCTTAATGAAAACTAACATGGCCTCTATTTCTTTCCTTAGTAGCTTGAGCGCAGCGCTACCACTCATGTCCTCTAAAATGATTCGTGGTGATAGCGATCTTAATCTATTTATTATGTGGAAGATTACTTTATATTTTTCGTAAATGATTAGCGAGTCAACCGTTTCTACTATTCCATTAAAATCCATGGATTCCATCAATAATTTGACGTTTTTTTGAGAGAAATTATCCATAATATTCCTTAATTAAATGCTAATTGTAGTTTTGTAAAATTAATAAGCATACTCATCAATAACAAGAAGTGTTTTTTTTAACTTTATTGGTTAAAAAACAATTTGAAAATGGTTTGTAAAAATGGCTAATGAAACTAACCATGAACAAATGTTATATTATTTATTCGATGCAACTGTCTGTAAGCATCATCCTAGATGGTAATAGTGTACCCATGGCTTGAATTTCACTCATGGCTCTTATCACAGCCTTTCTTTCATTAACTAATAACTCTTCGTATTCCATTACAACATGACGTTGTTGTAATCCTGCATGGAAGCAGATTAATCTTTTCAGCCTGGGTGTTAACGCATTATAGGCCTGTTGTGTTATGTTTTTGGTTTGAGGAAATAATTGTTTCAGTTCTCTGATGCGGCGAAGAGAATTTTGTTTGTTGGAAATGTTATCCAGCATAGTGTCATCCTTGATATTTATATCTAACGGTGATACTTGATTGATTATTCATTAGGACGCTGCAATTCAGTTCGCATGGTCCTCTGGGATAACCCCCGTTCTGTTTCGGCTCAACTGATGAGGCGATGTAGGCATATGAGTTTTCAATCTTGTGGTTTTGAAGCGTGTTGACGTGCACATTTACAGCATAGAGGGGCTAAATAGCCAGCTTCAAACATGATATAATCCTCAATAGGCGTTACTGACAGTCAAATTTGAACTTAGATCCGTGATTGAACATCAGCTTCTTTGACGAGTGCGATCATGTTGATCAACACTTTTTCCATTTTGCGGACTTTGTTTCTTATCGGCAAACGGCCATCCTTCACCATGAGACGGCAGGTTTCATAAGGTATGCCAGCCACTTTTGAAAACTCCGGTAGCGATAAATAGGGTGTAGTTAGGGTAATGGTAAGCGGAAAAACCATGTTACATCCTTCTGAGTTAAGGTAAATGCTGGTTTAAACAAGTTTATTCTACAAATGAGAATTTACCTTTCACAAATGAGTAAGTCAACCCGCTTTGGTAGGAAAATTTGGATATGATTTTTGATGGTGGGATAACAGTCGTTGATAGATTATTGAAAGCATACGGTTTTTCTACTCAAAAAGAACTGGTGGAAAAAATCGGGGTGGGACATGGAACGGTAAGTACATGGATACGCAGAAATCATTTTCCAGGCGAAGCGGTGGTTCAATGTGCCCTAGAAACCGGAGTCTCTCTAGAATGGTTGGCTACGGGGTGTGGCGAATTTGAGTCGGGGTGCGATGATTCAGTGAATGATTTCAATTCTACCGTTAACAATCTTATAAGTGTGCCCTTTAAAGATTTGGATAATGGCCGACTTACTGCTAAAGGCAATGTTTTAGTTGCGAGTGAATTGATTTCAAGGCCAATCCTTGAGCCGGAACTGATCATGTGCCAAAGCGACAAACGGCAATACATCATAGAGAAATCTTTTGTTTCCTCAACCGATGGAGAGTGGCTTATTGAAAAAGCAGGGGTGATTTCAATAGCAACGCTAAAACGTATCCCTGGTGATTGTTGGCGGATTGAAACCGTCGACTGGCCCACAAAAGAAGTACAATTATTAGGTAAAGTTGTTTTCATCATTATTAGCAAGGTATAGAGTAAAATCATGCACCATTCAACTCATTGATTCTTTGACGATTATAAGTTGACTACTGATTTTATGTACAGTAAATGGTTCCTTTTTATAATCGGGACTAAGCATGGCTGTACGTAAATCAGATAATGGAAAATGGATCAGCGATTTTTACTCCAACGGTAGGGACAGCAAACGCATAAGAAAAACGTTTGTGACTCGCGGCGAAGCAATGCGCTTTGAGAGAGAGCAGTTTGCCGCCGTTGGCAATGATATTCTCGATACGGCCCCGGCGGAAGCTGCGGCAAGGCGGTTAAGCGAGTTGGTGCAAGACTGGTACGATCTACACGGACGTTCGCTCAGTGATGGCGATGCGAGGCTAAAAAAATTGCAGGCATTATGTGAAAATCTGGGCGATCCCGATGCTCATATCATCAATCAGGAAATGTTTGCCAACTACCGGCAAAAACGCCTGGCCGGTGAGTTTTCCGCTAAGCCAAAACACGGCATGGTCAAGTTGCCGAAAGAGGCCACGGTTAATCGGGAACATGCCTACTTACGGGCAGTATTTAATGAGCTAAAACGCCTCGGGCATTGGAAACAATCTAACCCTCTGGATGGGGTGCGTTTGTTCCGGGAAAGCGAAAACGAGTTAACCTTCTTGTACGAGGAAGATATCAAACTTCTGCTGCGTGAGTGCGACAGTTCCGGCAATAAAGACCTCGGGTTGATCGTGCGCATCTGCCTGGCCACCGGCGCTCGCTGGAGTGAAGCCGAGCAATTAAAACAAGCTCAGGTCATGCCCTATAAGATCACTTACATCAATACCAAAAGCAAAAAAAACCGAACGGTGCCGATCTCAAAAGAGTTGTATAGCTTAATCCCCAAGAGAAAAGGGCGGTTATTTACCAATGCCTATGATGCTTTCGGGCAAGCTATCGACCGAACGAAATTAGTCTTGCCCACCGGTCAGTTAACCCACGTATTGCGCCATACTTTCGCCAGCCATTTTATGATGAACGGTGGCAATATTTTAGTTTTGCAGCAGATACTCGGGCATTCAACGATACAAATGACGATGCGCTATAGCCATTTTGCACCGGATCATTTGGATGCTGCGGTAAATTTAAATCCTTTTGATAAAATTTTCTTAAAAAACTAGGAGTAATTATGGAATGGGAAAAACTATTATCTGATAAACGTGAAGGTGTAGATACTCCTGAACTACCAAATAATATAAGGAGTGAATTTTACCGCGATTATGACAGGATCGTATTCTGTGCACCATTCAGAAGAATGGCAAGGAAAACACAAGTGCACCCCTTATCATTTAATGACCATATTCATAATCGTCTTACTCATTCTATAGAGGTTGGGAGTGTCGGACGAAGCTTGGGTTTTGCTATAGGTGACGCAATAAAAGATTTTTTGCCTCCCGGTGTAACTCCATCAACAATATCTTCTATTGTTCAAGCAGCATGCATGGCGCATGACATAGGAAATCCGCCTTTCGGGCATGCAGGTGAATATGCAATGAGGCAATGGTTTACGGAGAATATACAACTATTAAATACATCTTTGACTCAGCGACAAATGTCCGATTTTTTTTATTTCGAAGGAAATGCGCAAGGTTTAAGGGTTGTATCACGCACGGAAAATCATGTTAATAATGGAGGACTAAGGTTAACCAATGCAACACTAGGTGCTTTAGTTAAATACCCTTGGGGTTCAATTCATCCAAATACAAAAATAAAAGAGAAATTTAATGTATTTGATTCAGAACAAATTGCTTATGATAATTTATGTGATGATTTGGGTTTGATAAAAAAAGATGAAAAAGGCATGTATTCTAGACATCCTCTATCTTATTTAATGGAGGTCGCGGATGATATATGCTACAAAATAATAGATATTGAGGATGCGTTAGAATTAGGAGTATTGAGATTTAATGATATTGATGACATATTTAAACATATGTCTGGTGATAATAAAATAGTTGACTATGGCAACAGTTCCACCATCAGACAGAGAATTATACCTTACCGTTCAGCTTCAATTGATAATTTAATTCAATGTTCAGTAAAAGTCTTTATGGATAACTACGAGGATATTTTAAACGGAGTTTTCGAAGGTGATTTAATGGAAAAAATAGACGGTGATGCTAAAATTGGGTTGATGAAAGCTAAAGAGATTACACAGGAAAATATTTTTTCAACAAGGCGAAAAATAGAATTAGAAGTTGGTTCTTATGCAACTATTGAAGTATTGCTTGATTCATTTATTGAAGCGATTAATCATAAAATTGAATTAAAGAAAAAAATACCTTTTAAATCAAAAAGAATACTAGATCTTATTGGTCACCCAATAAGTGACGACATAAGTCATTATGATGGTTACTTAATGGTTACAGACTTTATCTCGGGTATGACAGATAATTATGCAACATTTATTGCTAAACAAATATCTGGTAATGCAAAATAAACTTGAAAAATGAGTTGCGTGGATGACTATTGTTAGTGATTCATTTGTCCAGTCCGCAACCGATTTCATTATTTACAGTGATTATCAATATTAAATTTACAACTTAAAAGTGAGGCATTGAGAAAAATTTAAGTACATCTTTCGATTGACTACCATAACCGCATAAGCCCAAATTAACCCACCATTATGATTTGTAACTGCCTGATTTACCGTAACTCTTTGATTCCATTATCCTGCTGAGGGTTTTTAAAATCCCTCGGCTTTATGGCTGTACGGGTTCAAGTCCCGTCCCGGGTACCACACCAGAATTCGTAATAAAAACAAAGTAGTATGATCAAGTTGATGCCGTCGTGAGACGGTTTTTTTATGCCTGCGATTTGGCTTTCATAATATCCTTTCATAATATTATTGCTGGGTCAGTCACTGCCAACCACTGGCACAATAGGGATTTTACGGTCATAGCGGGCGGTTTGTGATGCATTTTTATGGCCCGAAATGCTCTGTTTATCGTAGATGTTTCCCTTCAAATCGGATATGCCTTTAGCCTTCAAATCATGAAACGTAAAGTCAAAATCCAAATCGGGAAACCGAGCTTTTGCCTCATGTTTTGTCTTGAGCCAACGACTGTTAAATCCATCGCGGGTATATCGAGAACCCCCTGTTTGATGCAATACGAATATGCTACTCATTCCTGCGTTAAGCGGCAATTTCCCTGCGTTGTTAATCGCCGCGTGTAAACGGTCACTCCATCCCTTGATCTGGGCAACACCCGTTTTGCTTTGCTGGATCAGTATCCCTTCCTCAATCAGTTGGCTTTTCTTCATTTCTAGAATGTCCGCCTGTCTGGCACAGCAGAGATAAGCGAGTTCCATAGCGATCTGCACAATAGGCGGCGCGATGCTATAAAGCGCGTCATATTCTTGGTGCGTGATATAACGAGTCCTGGCACTTTCCTTGAACTGTTTTACGCCTTTGCTGGGATTCATTTTTACCAGCCCACGCTCATAGCCCCAGCGAAATACACGCGAAATAAACGCTTTTTCCCTATTGGCCTGGGTACGACTCTTCAGTCCTCGGCGATCCATGTATTTTCTTATGTGTTCGGGCTTGATTGCATCAGGTGACATCTGACCAAAAACCGCCAGCACCTTCTGCGAATACTTGCGGTAATCCCTTTGTGTCTCTACTGCCAGTTCAAAAAAATCGGTGGAGTTGAAAAATTTTCCCACTAAACCTTCAAAAATCGATTCGTCCTTGCGATTATTAATAAGATTTTCGTACGCAGTCCACACCTGGGCAGCGGTGGCGTCAAATCCACAAAGCCTTATCGCCCCGCCAGCGATAGGCTTGAATTCATAGGCGGAGCGGCCTCGGTAAGTGCGAGGCGGCATCCAGTTGTCCTGCGAATTTTTCCTCTTCCTTCCCATCAGTCCAATGCTCCAAAGTTTGGTTGAACACTTATGCCATCAGGCTGTTTATAGCGATGAGAAAGAGGATCGTTAAAATGCTGCCAGGTAGTACGCGGTCTGCCATCGCGGCGCGTGATGAAAAAAATCCCAGCCTCGCGCAATGTCTCACATTGTTTTGTCGGTATTCTATAGCCCGTAAGTGTCTCGATATCGGCATCACTAATGATGTCGTGATCGCTAACTTCGCTCATGTTTTACTCCCACGCGTTGCTATTTCAACATCCACTTTTGTTTTGCCACCCGGTGTTCGGACTTCACTATCGTACAAACACAGTGGGTTTTGTTTTGCGTTCCGATTGTTTAAGCCGCAAGCATTTCACTATTGATCTGATGAGCGAGGGTCATTTGCTCCGCGTCATTCATTGCGTCGTGAAGGGCACAGTGTTTAGTCATGGCGAAGCAAGGCTGGTGGTCTTTCACATATCCCCTAATGCCGCGTGTCATGGCGTCGATATAGGTGCGCACGTCACGCTTGCCGTTATAGCGCCAGGGGCATTCCACGCCGCACATCCGATAGGCGTGCTCCAGTATTGAGCCATCAAAATCGGTACCACGAAAAAATATACGCGCCTCGCGGTGCTGGGATATCCAGCCGCTAAGATGTAATAGCTGGGTGGCCAGGTTCTGCCGTTCTCCAACTAACGCCTCGTGGGCTTCTTCGCCCTGGGCGCGCCACCACTGCTGAGTTTCACTACTGACCGATCGACCCATCATTAATTGTTCAAAGGTGTCTACCAGACCATAAAAAGCCTGGGCGGAATAAAGGGCCAACTCAGGATCCCGTGCAACCTGCAAAATGGCGGTTTGCGTTTCGCTGGTGTTGGTCACATCAAAGGCAAAGCCACCAATAGACAGGATCACCGCCGAAGGTTTTACATCCATATCTTCGGTATCGATAACGATGGTATTAATCATGACGACATTTCCCCATACCTAAACTGAAAGTGAGCGGATCCGGTGCCTGTGCTGGCGGAAAAAGGGCGGCATACGTCAACCAGAACCTTATCTTCAGCCTTTCGAGTTGAAGAATCGACGCAGCCGCCAAAGGGACGACACATAGCAAATTTGAACAGATACCGAGATGTATTTGGTGAACTGAGTTTATTAAATACTAAACCTACAGGCAAGTAAAAAGTGAACAAATGATTAGTGTTCACTTTATTTTATTGTTAATTATATCTATTTTCTGTTTTTCGAGGGGGGAAAAGACTCAGATAAAACGTACTTTAGCTTCCACAACCACGCCAACAATTTTGCAATTCCCATTGATGGTTTGCATTTTATATTCAGGATTCAATGGCTTAAGGTATTTTTGGCCTGCATCGAGTATCAGCTTTTTAAACGTTGCCTCGTTTTCGTTCACTAGTTTTGCAACGACGAGACTGCCGTTAATCGGCTCCCGGTCCGGATCAACCAAGATGAGCATTCCTTCTGGCACACTTTGGCCGTTTGGCGATGTCATTGAATCACCTTTAACCGTCAACCAAAACGAATGGCTACTCACTTTTTCGGTGGTTTCCGGCCAGTCTTCAATTTCATTTAGGCGATAGGGTTCCAACGCTTCGAGCCATGCGCCAGCGCTCACCCAACTGATCAAGGGGTAAGAGCCTATGGCCTGGTGGTTTGATGCGAATTCGACATTGCGTTCTTGGCTATCGGTAGCGACGTCAAGGCTGCCTGGTGGCATCCCGTAATCCCTTTCCAAACGGCGCGCAGCGCGCTCCCCGAATGACCCTTTACCGTTGATAAGTTGAGAGAGATAACTCTTCTCTTTCTCCGGCAATGTCTTATTGGCAAACCATTCTTTGAGGCGTTTTTGCCTGATGTCTTTTATGTCCATACCTCTATTGTGATTAGTAAAAACTAAACAAGCAAATACTTGACGTTAAGTTTAGTGTTTAATAAACTCATGCTTTAAATAATGAGGTGCCTCATGAATCTTAAACATTACTTAGAACAACTGGAGCGAGGTGGGGTGAAGTCCCTTGCTGACAATATTGGGGTTTCCAGCTCGTTCTTGTCTCAGATGGCGTCGGGCCGTTGCAAAATTTCGCCAGCTCGCGCCGTGCTCATTGAGTCCGCCACAAATGGCCTCGTTAGCCGCAAAGAACTGCGCCCGGCGGATTGGATGAGTATCTGGCCCGAGCTGGTAATGGCTTAAGCGTAGCAAAACGCAGCATAAAACAAACTACCAAAGGAAAATCAATATGGTAGACATCAAAGCAACAGTAAAAGCGATGTGCAAAGTCTATCCCGGTGGCCGCGCGGCTATGGCGGGTGCCTTGGGCATGACGCAAACCCAGTTTAACAACAACCTGTATGAGAAAAACGGCTGTCGCTTCTTTGAGCATAACGAACTGGAAGCCATGGAAGATATCTCCGGCACCTCGCTGGTGGCTGAATATTTTGCCCGGCGTCGCGGTGGCATGTATGTCGATGTGCCGAAGTTTGAAGAGTTGGACCAGGTGGAGCTATTCAAGAAAAGCATTCGCACCGCTGCCGAACGCGGGCAGGTGGACCAGATTATCGAAAGGGCGTTAACCGATGGCGTGATCGATGCGGATGAAGCGGCGGATATTGAGTTTCACCATGCCAAACATTTGGCGGCGCGTGAGGAAGAGGTAAGGGCAATCCTGGCGCTGTTTGGCCGTAAAAAAGGATCGCGTATATGACCAGATTAGAAAAGTTGACGCCCCAGGTGTGCAGCCAAGGGCGTCGGCGTGACGAAAACAGTGTGTGGAGTCATCAACGCATGAACAGTGTAACGAAAAACGCTGGCCTACCGCAATTGCGTTGCAAAGCGATCGCCGGTCGAACCGATCCGGCGACATTTGCCTATGAGGTTATGGTAATGGGGCAGTGGTGTCGCAGCAACTACCAGTTTGCCTGCTGGGTGGTAGAGAACGGCCGGTGGCTGATCCGCGATTGCAGGGCGACCGTATGAGTATCAAATTAATGTCCCAGGTATGGGATGTGCAAAGCCTGACACAGCCACGCAAGATGCTGCTGCTGGCGGTGGCGGATTTTGCCAATGATGAAGGGTACAGCTGGCCATCGGTAGAAACATTGATGCGCAAATGCAGCTTTAAATCGGATAGCGGTGTGCGCCGGGCCCTGGCGGAACTGGCCGAGGCTGGCTGGTTAAGCAAAACCACACGCAGCGTTAAGGCTGCCAACGGTCGCCGGCAGCAGGGCAGTAATGCCTACCAATTAAACCTGGTCAGGCTGTTGGCCGAATCATTGATTGAGCCTGTACGCCGTACACCCTCAAAGCCGTTTATTCAGCCTGTACCGTATGAAGGCTCACAAGATGAAGGCTCATGCCATGAAGGTTCACCGGGTGAGGGTTCATACAACAACGAAAATCCGCATTTTGAGCCTGTACCCGGTACAGCCGATCCGTTAGTAAATTCAACACCAGATCCATCAAGTAAAAACACTCTTGGCCAACCGCCGGCGGCGGCCGCCCAGGATGGGGAATTTCAAAGCAAAATAATCACCGACCAAGCGATCCGGGTGCTGGAACACCTGAACAAACTTACCGGTGCCCGTTACACCAAAGCCAAAAGCACTCTGCAGAATATCCGCGCTCGGATCACCGAAGGTAATACCGTCGAAGAGCTAAACATGGTGGTGGAATACCTGGTGGACCGCTGGTTGGGCACCGAGTGGGCAAAATATCTCAATCCGGAAACGATGTTCCGCCCGTCTAAATTCAGCGGCAACCTGCTGGCCGCTCAGGCCTGGGACAACGAGGGCCGCAAGTCAAAACCCCAGAGCACAGCCACCACCGATAACGCGGAACGGGAAGCGGCTTACAAGCGTTATTTCAAACTGACGCTGGATAACAAATCCAAAAGCGCAGCAGAAACTGCCGCCCGCAAGGAAGCCGACGGTGCCAGCGTTAAAGCCATGCGTGCCGACTTCGCTAAAACCACTTGGAACAAAATCTGGACCGAATGCAACCAGCGTTTAAATGGGGGTAAAACCGCATGAGCCGTTTCAAACAAGAAGTCGCTGTCGCCGAAAAACTGGAAGGCATGCGCTTATGGCGCCGTGCCGCCCGTCAATGGTTAGTGGTGCTCGATATAACCCCGGTCTCGGAAGAACGTCTGCGTGATGTGTTTACCATGCGCCGCGCCAAGTGCATCACGCAGGGAAATTGCTTTTGTAATGATTATTCCGGCATCAGTGAAGCCCGGCTGGTGGATGATTCAGACCTGGGGGTGGCGGCATGAAATACCGTGTGATTTATGCTGATCCGCCCTGGAGCTATCGTGACGCCGCCAAAGCAGGTAAACGCGGCGCAGGTTTTAAATACCCGACCATGACGCTGACCGATCTCTGCCGGTTGCCGGTCTGGGATATGGCTGATCCCGATAGTTGTCTGCTGGCCATGTGGTGGGTGCCGACCATGCCGGTAGAAGCCCTAAAAGTGGTTGAATCCTGGGGGTTCCGGTTGATGACCATGAAGGGCTTCACCTGGCACAAGACCAATCGTAAAAAAGGCAATAGCGCCATCGGTATGGGCCATATGACCCGAGCCAATAGCGAGGACTGCCTGTTTGCGGTACGTGGCAAATTGCCGGCACGGATTAATGCCGCCATCTGCCAGCACCAGATATTCCCGCGCATGGAGCACAGCGCCAAACCGGCCGGCATTCGTGATTTGCTGGTGGATCTGCTGGGCGACGTGCCGCGCATTGAGTTGTTTGCTCGCGAACAGGCCGACGGCTGGCATAGCTGGGGCAATGAATGCCGTCAGTCAGTGCAGCTCCATGGCGGGAGGATGAGCGATGATTAAAGGCCCGTTAATCAGCAGCCAGCGTTACCTCGATCGGGACAATGTGGTCGATAAGGCCCTGCGGTTCAAAACATTTACCGTCATGGTTTACCCGGTCGTTTTGCGTGGCCGGCAATACACCATGCTAATGGACGGCCATCACAACTATGCCGCCGCCAAGCTGGCGGGCGTTGAACCAAACTACAAACCTGTGCCGAAAAAGCTGGCCAAGATCCTCAAAGGCATGACGGACCGGCAGATCGAGCAACTGCTAATTAACAACGTTACGGACAGTGAGATCTATTACGTCGAGACCGGCGAAATTGTTGAAGAGCTGGCGATGCTGGAGTTTTCATCATGATCCTTCTCCTGCCGTTCCCGCCCAGCGTTAATAGCTATTGGCGTTCGCCTAATACCGGTCCACTGGCTGGTCGACACCTTATTAGTTCCGATGGCCGCCGGTACCGGACCGCTGTATTCGCCTCGGTGGTTGAGCAGTTGCGCCGGATGCCCGTCGCGCTGGTGGATGAGTTAACGGTCTCGCTGGTGTTATGCCCGCCGGACCAGCGCCGCCGGGATCTGGATAACTGCTTTAAGGCGCTATTCGACGCGCTTACTCATGCCGGCATCTGGCAAGACGATAGTCAGGTTAAACGGCTAAGCGCCTGCTGGGGACCGATCACGAAACCTGGCCAGGTAAAAATAACCATCGGTGAATTTATCCGCGAGGAGGACAGCTTTGAATAATCCGTTAACCACCCTGGGCGCGGTCACCATGTCGAGCCGGGAAATCGCGCAACTGACCGATAAACGCCATCGCCACGTTTGCCGGGATATTGAAGTGATGTTGGCCGAGCTTAATGAACGCCTGCAGGGGTATGCCCAAATTTGGACACACCCCCAGAACGGCCAGCAATACCGGGAATACCGACTGGATCGCGAGCACGTTGAATGCCTACTTGCGGGGTACAGCGCTGTGCTGCGCATGAAAGTGATTCGACGCTTGCGGGAATTGGAGACCAAAGGCCAGATCCCGCAGTCGTATCCGGAAGCGTTACGCATGGCGGCCAATCTGGCAGAACAAAACCTGCAGTTGGAAAATCGGTTATCTATCGCGACACCTAAAGCGGAGTTTGTCGATCGTTATGTCACCGCCAGCGGTTCCATGGGATTCCGCCAGGTGGCGAAGTTGCTTAGCGCTAAAGAGCCTGACTTTCGCCTATTTCTGATTGAGCAGGGGATCATGTACCGGCTCGGCGGTGCGCTGGCGCCGTACCATCAGCACACCACTGCGGGGCGGTTCGAGGTTAAGACCGGCACCAGCGAAATTAGCAACCATGCCTTTAGCCAAACCCGGTTTACCGCAAAGGGCGTTAAGTGGGTCGCTGGGTTATGGGCTGAATATAAATCGCAGCGGGGTGCGGCGTGAGGGTTTTGCTAACTCCTTGCATACAGCGTGATCTTGGCCTGGTGCTATTCCGCCCCGGCGGTGAGCTGCTATCGATGTTTACCGCCGGCAGGGTACTTATCAGCAACGAGCCGGATTATATGAAGGTTTTGCCGCTGGGCCGGTTGGCTGATACCGCGCAGCAACTGGCGGTTGATCCGATGCTAAAGGCTTTTTTCACCGACTCCAGGGTTATCGATGCTGCTGGTGGCTTAACTACTCTGGAAGCTTGGCTTATGCGCGCGGATACCTGCCAATGGGCCACCACTGATTACCATAACCCGAATATGACCATGCTCCGCTATGGCAAGGGCGTGGTGCGGCTGTGTTGGCATCATGACCATACCTTACGGGATATGGCGCTGGATAAAATGGAGCACATCGCCACCCGCAACCTGGCGGACTGGATCCTTGATACCGCCAGGATGGCATTTATGTTTTCAGAGGACCACCAGATCACTTTGCCGGAATTGTGCTGGTGGGCGGCCCAGAACGAAGTTATTGCGGCTATGCCCGAAGGCCCAGCGCGTCGGGTGCTTAAGTGGCCAACGCCAGAACCAATCACATCGGTTATGCGGGAATCGGATATACGGCCGTCGGTGTCGGCCACCAGCGTTATTGAGGAAACCGCCAAGCAGGTATTGGCGTTAAAACTTGATCCAGAGTCACCGGAATCATTGATGCTGCGGCCAAAGCGCCGGCGCTGGGTGAATGAGCCCTATACCCGATGGGTAAAGTCCCAGCCCTGCGAGGGATGCGGCAACCGGGCAGATGATCCGCACCATATCATCGGTTACGGCCAGGGCGGGATGGGAACCAAAGCCCACGACCTCTTTGTGATAGCGCTGTGCAGGCGCTGCCACGATGAGTTGCATAGGGACATGCATGCATTTGAAGAAAAACACGGCAGCCAATTATTGATGCTGGTGCGGACGATAGACAAGGCGCTGGCGATTGGCGTTATTGCTACGGGCAAAAAATAAGAGTGTGGAGAAAACGATGCGAGATATTCAATTGGCATTAGAGCTGTGGGGTAGGTGGTCAAGGCAGCGTTTAGAAACTGACTATTCACCAATTGCGGCAGGTTTTAAAGGACTCATTATTGAAAAATGTGGCTATGATATTTGTAGCGATAATGATGCTATGATTATTGACTCGTGTGTCGCCCGATTAAAGCAAAAAAAAATCCATGAATACGAAATATTAGTGGATCATTATATTAAGGGGTGTTCAAAACGAAAGATTTCAAGGAAGAATAAATGTGACGAAAAAATAATTAGAATCAAATTACAGATGGCAGAAGGATTCATAGATGGCTGTTTATCTATGTTAAATTTTAAGCTTGAAATGCAAGGGTAATTTATAACTTGGCGGATTAATGGTCCGCCTTTTTGGTTAATGATTCCAATAGTTCCTTTCGCCTTTTCTCATCCTCAACCCTGTGAATTAATTTGCTTCTGAATTGTTGTATTTCATCCATCACTGAACTTATATAAAAGAAAGAGTAAAGTGATGATAGTATTAATCCGCCACAAACTGGAATAAAATATTTATATATACTTAAATTCTCGGGCAAGCTAAATAACCCTAAGGCAACAATCAATGCTGACAAGAAATAATATATAATTAAAGCCAGTAATCGTTTCTTTTTTATTTCTATAATAGGCCTTAATCTTCTTAATTCTGAACTTGTAAGAGAACTATGTTCATCCGATTCAGATAGTTTGTATAGTGCACTGGCACAGAAGCCAAAAGGAAATAATAATAATGTAATGAAAATCCAAGGAATAGGTGCAGTCTTTAGATTTATGAACGACGCAATATAATTAAAAATAAAAAAACCGAAGACAAAGACTGATATGAATTTAAAAAAATATAATTTGAAATTCATGATCAGCCTCCCATTCCATCAATTTTTTTGCTTATATTTCGCCTGCATATACTTTTGATACTAGCCACTTATGCATCTGTAAATATAGGTCATTTTCATCAATAAGTCCATTGTTGTATTGAACATTTACTTTCCCAGATAATTTCATATCTTGACCTTTTATCGTACCACCACCTTGGAGATCAATACTAATATCTTCATCATCTAGATGTCTTAGTGATGTCGCTAATGTGTCAAGAATTCGTTGCCCATCTTTTGTTGTCTTTCTGAAATATGTTATTTCTAAATTAACTTGAAGATTTGCATCATCAAGTGAATCTTCGAGTTTTAAATCATTAAACCATTTTTCACCAAAAGCGGCTTTAATAATGTCTCCACCTTTATCAGAAGGCATGAATTTTATTTTTCTAACTTTCTCAAGTGCAGGAATGTTTACAGTACTTTGAAGATTGACAGAATTTTTTGAAGAAACAGAAATAAATCCATCTGGTGTTTCTGTTTTGATGGGGATGCTTCCTAAATTAATTTTTTTAACTGGACTCTCCTGCATTTTTTTTATGGTTTCTGCTGTGGGGGTATCTTGAAGAATAAGAATGTTATCTTTTTTGAAGATAGTTCCAAAATTATGAATTAACCAATTTAGATGTATTTCGATATCTTTGGTTCTCAATGCGCTTGACTGAACAACAATGAAATGATTTTTTAATATTCCAAAGTAAAGAATAGAATCCACAAATTCACGCTTAATTTTTTCTTTATCTTCATTAGTTATATTATCATCACCATCTAGCTTAATCTGCTGAGATGTTATGGCATTAATATCATAAAAACTTACATCATCACTAATAGTCATCAACGCTTGACTTTTACCTTGTTCGAATAAAATCAGTTGACCAAATAAAATTGTCTCGAATGTTTTGCTTCGATTAATCAAGCGATAGCCTGAATCTGCGTCTGTAGGGCTTATCTGTTCTCGCCTGGCACCGACCTTATGAGCGGCGCCATCAATAGAAATTATTGATTCGACGATTTCCTGTAAGGATGCATTACATTCGGGTAACACAGCCCTTTTGTAGTGGATGATTTTCTGGCGACTCTCTTTCGACATTATATTCCCTTAACGAAGGTTTTAAACAGCATGCAGCGAACGAAAAAGAACTTTAAATTCCATTTAAAACAATTGGTTATATTGTAAAGTTCAATTTCTGAATTTTTGCATTCAGTTAAGTTTCCGTTAAGATATCGGAAAAGTATCGAAAAATCATTAACGCGGTCCGCAAAATTTCATATAACGTGTTAAGAATAGTCGCTTTGAGGCATTGTTACCTCAGATCAAAAGTTTTGAACAAAAATTCATTTGCATCAAAATCTCTCAAGAATTTCAAGCCCATAGTTATATCAAGGCTTCTTTCAAAGTGAAATGGGCGACGACCTCGATGCGCTAACACCGAAATCGTCATTCACCCATGATAGCGGATCACAGGCGAACCATGGCCCATTGCTGATGTGCACACAGCGGGAATGAGCCTATCAAAAATGGAACCTCTGGTCTATGAAAAATACTGTTAATTTAAACAGTCCTAAGCTCGTTAACGCCGATTCCCTCGACTACATCAAAACCCTCCCCGACAACTGCATTGACCTTATTGCCACCGATCCGCCGTACTACCGGGTCAAGGCGTGCCAATGGGATAACCAGTGGGATAACGTCGAGAATTATTTAGCCTGGCTAGATGACATGCTGGCCGAGTTCTGGCGAGTCCTTAAACCTGCGGGCAGCCTGTATCTGTTCTGCGGTTCGCGGCTGGCGTCCGATACCGAGCTGTTAGTTCGCCAGCGCTTTGAGGTGCTCAACCATATTATCTGGGCCAAACCCAGTGGCAAATGGAACGGCTGCCGCAAAGAAGATTTGCGGTCGTTCTTCCCGGCTACCGAGCGGGTTATCTTTGCCGGCCATTATGGTGCCGAAGGTTTTGCCAAAGGGCAGGTGGGTTATGCGGTGAAATGCCAGGCGTTAAAAGCGCAGGTGTTCAAACCGCTGATAGATTATTTCCGTGATGCCCGCACTGCCTTGAATATTTCCGCCGCTGACATTAACACTGCCACCGGCACGCAGATGTGTTCGCACTGGTTTTCCGAAAGCCAATGGCAATTGCCAAAGCCAGAGCAATACGCCGCGCTGCAGCAGTTGTTCGACGAAAAGGCGCGGTTACTCAATACAGCTAAACGGTTAGACACGCCGCATAGCCGTTTGTTTGAACAGTATGAGACGTTGAAGAAAACCTATGGCGGTCTGGCTACGGAATATGAATCGCTGCGTCAGCAATACCAGCGGTTGCGCCGATCGTTCGCCGTGACGAAGGACGTGCCTTATACCGATGTTTGGACATTCCCACCAGTGCAGGCATACCCCGGTAAGCATCCCTGTGAAAAGCCTGCCGATATGATGCGTCATATCATCCAGGCAAGCAGCCGGCCCGGCGACACGGTGGCGGATTTCTTTATGGGATCCGGCGCAACGATAAAAGCGGCATTGGCGCTTGGGCGTGGCGCCATTGGCGTAGAGTTGGAAGAAGAACGCTTTCTGCAGACTAAAGCTGAAATCGGGAAAACTTTTCCGCAGGCGTAAAGAGATAGACCCCGGGTAGGGGCCAGTTCAATTATCCTCTGGCAATTTCTTTACGAGCCAATTCCGCAAGAAATGCCGAACGGTTTTTGTAATGCCCGTTTGTTTCGATGTAACGATCGATGGCCGTAATGAGATTGCCGGGCATCGTAAGATTGAATTTGATGGCCCTGGTCTCATACTTTGTCGGATCCAACTCTACAAAGCCTAGAAATCCATCATCCTCGGTTAGTCGTTCGTCGTGGATGTAAGTAGAGGGATCGGCAGGCGCGGGAACATGTTCGCCGCGCTCTGTTAGCGCTTCTGCGTGTACACCGAATGCTTTTTCAGCGTCACGAACGGCACTTTCCAACGTATCACCGGCAAAAAAACAGCCGGGAATGTCGGGAAAGTAACCGTCATATTCGCCGCTTTGGGTGCCGAAAATGAAAACTGGATAGATCATAAGTACCTCGCTTAGCTAACTATTTGAAGATGGAGAGCGCCATTAAGGGCAACTTGCACCGCCCCTAGAGTTAGATAACCTTAAGTCCTGAAATTTTCTTAACTTGTCTTAGTACTCCTTTAGAGGTTTCTTTTCTGGGGTGCGGGATTGTGATGATTTCTCTTACCCCTTCCTTTTCAAGTGTGATGTGGCTGGTGGCTTTTTGTTTCCTTGCTATCCATCCATCATCTATCAAGAGTTTGATTAACTTAGCGCTTTCCATCTTGACTCCATCTCGTCTTGATGTGGGTATAATACCTACAAATTGAATGTGCGTCAATGTTTTAGTGGGTATTATGACTACCTTTATTAAGGCTACCTCAGGGTGGCCTTTTTTATTCCTAAAAATACCCCGGTTATCGGGGAGGCCGGAGCATGTCAAAAATGCCTGAAAAATCTCCCGATATCTGGGTACAAGTGGGTGCATGGCTGTTAACCGTCAAAGAGCAGGGCATTGGCGGTACGCTGGCTTTTATTATGGCTTATCTACGGGGCCGCTATAACGGCGGTAAATTCTGGCGCGTGGTCATCGATGCGCTGATGTGCGCCATGATCGCCTGGTTCATTCGCGACATTCTGAGTTTTGTCGGCATGAACACCAACCTGTCCTACATCAGCAGCGTATTTATCGGTTATTTGGGTACCGACTATATCGGTAGCCTTTTAAAACGGGTGATCGGCAATAAGTCCGGTCCCGGAACAGCAAATCCCAGATAAGGCAGGACCATGACCAAAGACGAAATTTTTAACGGGATCATCGGCAAAGAGGGTGGATACGTGAACAACCCGGATGATGCTGGTGGCCCGACCCGTTGGGGGATCACACAACGGGTTGCCCGCGCGCACGGTTACACCGGTGATATGCGCAGCTTAACCCGGTTGCAGGCCATTGCCATCCTCGATGCTGACTACTGGACCGGGCCGCGATTCGACCAGATAAGCCAGGTCTCAATGTCGATCGCGGTTGAGCTGGTGGATACCGGCGTGAATATGGGGCCGGCGGTCGCCGCTAAATTTCTCCAGCGGTGCTTAAACATATTTAACAACCAGGGCAACGCTTACCCGGACGTGATAGCAGATGGTCAAATTGGCCCACGCACTATTTCCGCGCTGACGGCTTATTGCTACAGCCGTGGTGAACCGGGCGTTGAAGTCATGCTAAAGGCACTGAACGGCCTGCAGTGTTCTCGTTATGTTGAGTTGGCGGAACAGCGGGCGGCTAATGAATCCTTTGTTTACGGCTGGATAGCCGCAAGGGTGGCGTAATGTCGATTCTTGATATTTTACGTAGTTCCGGCGACGGCGCCGTTTCCATGAGTAAGACGCATGCAACCCTGGGCTTTCTCGTCGCCACCGGCGTGGTCGGGTGGTATGCCTACAACCTGCAATTGTCTGAATGGATGTTCGCCGCCTATATGGCCATTTCCATTGGCGCCAACTCCGTCAACAAGAGGATAGCCACCGGCAACATGCCACCACCCGAGGGACCACGGCCATGACAATAGTTATCGCCTGGATATTATCCCATCTCTCATTAATCGGTGGAGGGGTGGCCGCGCTGGTGGGCATTATCACTACCGTATTTGGTTTGGGCCATTCGAAAGGGAAGGCTACAGCCGAGACCGCCGCCAAGATTGAGACGGTCGAGGCAGAAAAGCAGGCCATTAAGGATATGGCCACCAGGCAAACTACCGTAACCACCGAGGCTGCCAATGTTCAGGAAAACGTTAACCATATGTCTGACGCTGATGTTGATAGCGAGTTGCTCTCGAAATACGCCTACCCCGCAGACAAAGACGGTAGTCGTTGATACGGCGTGCAGTTGGGTGAGGATCATCCGCCTGACCCAGGAGGATATTAAAGCACTCGATCCTCGCACTAAGAGAGACATCCTCGCGCATGATATAGCGGTTGATGCGAACTGCCCTGGGCAGACGTAGTCACTGCAAAATGCTCTGATAGTGCGATCTGTAGACGCCAGATAATTATTTCATGAGAATTTAATCGACGATAAATAGTTTAGCGCCATTGGGAGCAGAAGAGCGATGTGGTTCGGCATTGTCTGCAACCTGATAGCTAACCCCAGGTGTGAGTGTGAAAATCCGCCCATCGTCGAGTTCCGTATGGAGTTCACCTTCAAGGCAGTAAAGGATATGCCCCTTAGAACACCAATGGTCAGCTAAATAACCCGGTGAATACTCGACAATTCTTACGCGAATGTTGTTGAACTTACGGGTTCGCCAAGTGGCGTATCCGTGTTCTCCCTGATGCGTTTCCGGTTCTACATCTGACCAGTCGGTGATACCGAATGGCGTATTTTCAATCTGCATTCTGTGGTGCCCGAGATAAATGATGGTAACTCGTTTTATAACATGTGTTGAACTCAACCGCATTACTCGCCGCCGCACGGCCTTACATGTACCACATTAGCAATGATGCACGCACTCATTTATCGATGAACGCAAGAAATAAATACCAATGAATCATCATCATAAATAGAGCTGCCTCCGGGGGGTTTTTTAATGACTTTCATTTACATGATTTAATGCCTGTAAGATCATGTCCCATTGGTCTTTGTACAAGTCATCCATTCCTTTAGGTATCTTAAATAAGGGTACAGAATGGTGCCATGTGGATGTATCGGCGACAATCTGGCTCGGTACGATGAACACCTCGGGAGCTGAAACGTTTTCTATAGTTTCTGACATATTGCAGAATACATAGAAAAAATCAGGGGAAACATTGGGCATATGCTTTCCCACCATCCACTGGCGAGGTTCACTACGTGCCCATGATCCTTTGACCTGGATGCTGATACTCTTTGAACCATCTATCGTCGCTATGATATCTACCGCACTGGTGCCGCTTGTGGTCAATGCTGCGCTAATGCCAAGCCTTGAAAGCATATAAGCAATGTAGTATTCACCCGCATTACCGGCACTTTTTGAAGACCGTTTAATTATTTCACTCATATTCTATCCTTATTAAAAAGCCATAATTAACAACGAGATAAAAAAACAAGTTGAGAGGCTTTTGTTGGTTCATATACTATACCGAGGGCTGTACACAATACAGCGTAAGGCGGCCAGGAGCATCGAATATAGGAAATTTATACATATCCGTATAGATATTTCAGTAACTGCCGATTGCTGTATTGTCGAAAAAGCACCCATATTAGCCGAGCAGTAGCACCTATCATCTGTTGAGCGCGTGAATTTAAACAGACAGCGAGGCTCCCTCGTTATCGGCCATGCAGTTGCTGCAAAGTGGGGTAGAAAATGTGCTCATCAACATAAAAACTGTTCCTATGAGTGTTATTGTGTTTACACCGATAATTCTCAATGTTCATGGGTATCAAATGAGAATAGTTCTGCTATTTCTTTTGGTTATTTTATTAAGTGCATGCGCAGCAAACCTAAAATTAATTGACCGCACAAATGGCATTGAGTATGCCGGCAAGACAGGGAATACCCTGGGCGGCGAAGGTAGCGTTAATGCGGTTGTCGAAGATTCTGCCTACAACGGCTCGTTTATATACATGGAAAGTGGCGGCGGATATTCACTCGCGACAGGCGTGGCAACTTCTGGTGTCTCAACTGTTTACGGGCAGGCTATGACGGCTACAGTATCGGCGCGAGGTCAGGGCATGATTAACATGAGAGCACCCAATGGGAAGTTTATTCGCTGCGTTTTTAACTTCAATTCATTATCCAATAAGGGTATTGGTGAATGCGCTCGCAATGATGGCAGACAATACGACCTGTGGATCAAACGATAGAAGTGACCCAACAGAATCAATATCAACCGCCTTCGGGCGGTTTTTTTATGGGCATCGCAGTAGCCATTCCATGAGTGGCTTCTTCAATGCGCAGGCAAAGCCACCCGCAACCCCCATCTGCCCACCCTGGGCTTGGTTGCGGGTGGCTTTTTATATTCAGGAGTCGTTATGCCCCCACGTATCCCCCGCGCCTGCCGCAAGAAAGGTTGCCGCAATACCACCATTGATCCTTCTGGTTACTGCGACGCGCACCGTGGGGAAGGGTGGAGCAGCTATAAGCCGGGCATGACAAGACAGCAACGGGGTTATGGCAGCCAGTGGGACAACATCCGGCCGCGTATCCTCAAGCGTGACAAGTACCTATGCCAGAACTGCCAGCGCCAGGGGCGCGCGGTGGAGGCCAAGTGCGTTGACCATATCATCCCCAAGGCCCACGGCGGCACCGATGATGACCGCAACCTCGAAAGTCTGTGTTGGCCCTGCCACAAGGCCAAGACGGCCAGGGAACGGCTTGGGTGAGAACTATTATCATTGATGGGTGAGGGGGGGATCAAATCTCTACCGCCCTTTGTGTCCCGTACTGCCCGCCCCCTTTGATTTTTATACCCGCGAAAAATGAAATTAAAACTGGAGCGACTATGGCTGGAGCGACAGGGCGATCCGGGCGTCGCGCCAAGCCAACCGCCCGCAAGGAATTGGCCGGCAATCCTGGCAAGCGCAGCCTGAATAAAGACGAACCGGTGTTCACCCCGATTAAAGGCGTCGAGCCGCCAGAATGGTTAACCGAGGCCGGGCTGGTGCTGGCGGCGGTGATGTGGCGACTGACCGCCAAAGAGTTGTGCGGCCAGGGCATTCTTTGTGTGACGGACTTAGCCGTGCTCGAGCGCTGGTGCGTGGCCTATGAGATCTGGCGCCGGGCGGTCAAGAACATCGCGGCGCAAGGCAATACCGTGACCGGGGCCACCGGCGGCCCGATCAAAAATCCTGAACTCACCGCCAAAAAAGAGCAGGAATCCGAGATGAACTCCACCGGCTCGCTGTTGGGGTTGGATCCCAGCAGCCGCCAGCGGCTTATCGGCCTGGCCGGTAAAGCCAAAATTGAAAACCCTTTTATCAGGATGATCACCACGTGAGCCGAAAAGCCTATCCCAACGTTAACGCGGCCAATCAATATACCCGCGACGTAGTGCGCGGCAAGATCCCGGCCTGCCAGTATGTTATCGATGCCTGCCAGCGCCATATTGACGATCTGAGCGCTGAAAAAGGTAAAAAATTCCGCTTCCGGTTTGATAAAGACCTGGCCGAGAAGGCGGCGAAATTTATTCAACTGTTACCCCATACCAAGGGTGAATGGGCCTACAAACGCATGCCGATCACCCTCGAACCCTGGCAGCTGTTTATTGTGTGTTCCGCGTTCGGCTGGGTGCATAAGGGCAGCAAGCTGCGCCGCTTTCGCGAGGTGTACACCGAGATCCCGCGCAAAAACGGCAAATCGGTGATCTCGTCCGGAGTGGGCCTATTTTGTTTCACCTGTGATAACGAGTTTGGCGCGGAGGTCTATTCCGGCGCCACCACCGAGAAACAGGCCTGGGAAGTATTTCGCCCGGCGCGGCTGATGTGCAAACGCACGCCGGCGCTGTTGGAGGCGTTCGGTATTGAGGTCAACGCCTCGAACCTGAGCCGGCCGGAAGATGGCGCCCGCTTTGAGCCGGTGATCGGTAATCCGGGTGATGGGTCGTCGCCCCATTGCGCCATCGTCGATGAATACCATGAGCATGAGAGCGACGCGCTGTACACCACTATGTTGACTGGCATGGGCGCGCGCCGCCAGCCGCTGATGTGGGCGATCACCACCGCCGGCTACAACATTGAAGGCCCCTGTTATGACAAGCGCCGCGAAGTGATCGACATGCTTAATAGCACGGTGCCCAACGACGAGTTGTTCGGGGTGATTTACACGGTAGATGAGGGCGACGACTGGACCTCCCCAGATGTGCTGCGCAAAGCTAACCCCAATATGGGCGTGTCGGTCTATAGCGAGTTTTTGCTGAGTCAGCAACAACGCGCCATGAACAATGCCCGCCAGGCCAATATCTTTAAAACCAAACATCTGAATATTTGGGTGTCGGCCAGGGAAACCTTTTACAACATGGTGAGCTGGCGTAACTGCGAAGATAAATCCCTCACCCTAGAGCAGTTTGAGGGCCAACCCTGCGTATTGGCGCTGGATCTGGCCCGCAAACTGGATATGAACAGCATGGCGCGCCTGTTCACCCGGGAAATTCAGGGCAAACGGCATTATTACTGCGTCGCGCCCCGTTTCTGGGTGCCTTATGACACCGTGTACAGCGCGGATAATAACGACCGGCGCAGCGCCGAGCGCTTTCAAAAGTGGGTCACAATGCAACTGCTGATCGCCACCGACGGGGCGGAGGTGGATTATCGCTACATTTTGGAAGAGGCCAAGGCGGCCAATGTGCTCAACCCGGTGGATGAGACGGCCATCGACCCGTTTGGTGCCACCGGCTTATCGCATATGCTGGCCGACGAGGCGCTCAACCCGATCATTATCGTGCAGAACTACACCAATATGAGCGACCCGATGAAAGAGCTGGAGGCGGCCATCGAGTCCGGGCGTTTTCACCACGATGGCAACCCGATCATGACCTGGTGTATCAGCAACGTGATCGGTAAAAACATCCCCGGCAATGATGATGTGGTTAAACCCATCAAACAGGCGGCCGAGAATAAAATCGACGGCGCGGTGGCGCTGATGATGGCCATCGGCCGGGCCATGATGAATGAGCCGGGTGATTTTCTTTCCTCGCTAGACCCTGACGAAGACCTGCTTTTTATATGAAATCACTGATTATCGATATGCTCGGGGTGGCCGGTTTCGGCGCACTGATGGGCGGTCTATATCTGCAATTTGGTCTGGCCATCATGCTGCAAGCGGCCGGCGCCGGGCTGTTGTTATTCGCTTTGCTGGCTGCCAGGAGTAAAAAACGTGCTTTTTGATGCCCTATTTAGAAGCGAAAGCCTGGAGAACCCGGCTACCCCGCTGACTGGCGACACCCTGGACGACGCGGGGCTGTTTTCCGCCGATGTGTATGTCAGCCCAGAGACGGCCATGAAACTGGCGGCGGTTTACGCCTGTATTTATGTGCTGTCGTCATCCGTGGCGCAAATGCCGTTGCATGTGATGCGCAAGACCGCTAACGGCGTCGAACCGGCGCGTGATCATCCGGCGTTTATTCGTAATAAAAACAAAGTAGTATGATCAAGTTGATGCCGTCGTGAGACGGTTTTTTTATGCCTGCGATTTGCCCCCATTTCCCCAAAGTGACTACATTCTGACTAAATCAATTAAATAGGGTGTTTTTTTGCTTAACATATTAGCTATATATGCTGATTTTGTTTAAATGGAATGTCCGCATGCTATGCGGGAATACCCGTATTCAGTGATATTCAAGCCACTTTTGCTTTTCTAGGCCTACCACCTAATTTTCCATTCACCTTTGAAGCAGCGCTTTTTTTCTCAGATGTCGCTGAACCGCCTTTGCGACCAAGTTCGCGTGCCATCCATTTGCGGGTTCCGGTATAGCCATCCATTATCGCCGGGATAAAGACATCGGCGTCGATGGTAGGAAAGTAAAGCCCATTGCCCAGCGGCGTAATCTCTATGTTTTCCAGTTCTGCAGCACTAGCGGTGCTTAATCCCTGCACGATGGCCGGAGGTATGGCCAACTCGATACCTGATGCCAACGTCACGATGACACGTTGCGCTTTGGCATCGTAGCGGGCTGCAATGGCCCGTAAAGGGCTGTTCATTGTTTCCTGGCCGCGCTGTACGGCTGCATCGATTTGTGCTTTAGTTGCCATGGATTTGCTCCCATGCTGCCTGTAATTGTGGAAGTTGCTTAAGAAGCTCCTTTTCGATCTCCGCGAGTTCCTTTGGTTTTATGCCGGCCATCTCTCTCAACTCAATGCCGTCGTGTAGTAACACAAAAACAACTTGGCCATTGGTTCCTATGACATGTACATGCGGTGGTAAATGATCCATGGTGTAAATCATCACCCGCCATCCTTTAAATCTAAAAATTGTTGGCATGGGCAACCTAAACCTAAACGCTTAGGTTATTTTAGATGGGATTTTGTCGGATTGCAATGCGCAGGGTAAGCCGTTGACTATGGGACTTAGGTGATGACTACCACTACCGCCATGATCCAAATAAACCCAAATTAATGATTTATAACTTGCTGATTTTATGTAACTCTTTGATTTCAAATCGTGCTGAGGGTTTTTAAAATTCCTCGGCTTTATGGCTTTATGGCTTTATGGCTTTATGGCTTTATGGCTTTATGGGTTCAAGTTCCGTCCCGGGCACCACCAATAATTCGTAATAAAAACATAGTAGTATGAGCAAGTTGATGCCGTCGTGAGACGGTTTTTTATGCCCGTTTTTCGCCATTCCTAAGATACCGTCCTAAGATGTTTTCCGCACTGCGCATAACCATTCATTTATTCTGACCGCTCACCACCGGAACAATCGCGATTTTACGGTCGTATCGGGCGGTTTGTGAGGTATTGCTATGGCCCGTTATTGCTGTTCTGCATCTGCATCATTACCTGCGTGGCCATAAGCGTGGGGAGGCTATGGTTGAGTCGCGGTCATCAGGCAGCTGCAACCAACCGGCGCAGCTGTGAGGTATCAACTCCTTTCTGCACAACCCAAAGGCTGTAATTATCTTGCAAATTGAGCCAAAACTTTGCCGAACTGCCAAGCACCGCCGAAAGTTTCAGGGCCATTTCCGGAGAAACTGCAGAATGACCGCTGACCAGGCGTTGGGCGGTGGAGGGGGCGACATGCAGTGCTCGGGCGAACTCACGAATGCCGACATTCAGATCGTCCAGGGTCTCTGCAATGATTTCACCGGGGTGCGGCGGATTAAACATAGTCATCAGTGATAATCCTCGTAATTAATGACATAGGCGGAGTTTACCGGACTGCTTAGTGTCGATACCCGCAATCGACTCTTCCTCGAAAAACAGGCGCAATCCTTTGTGTTGAAGCTTTTAATCATGAAGTAAGTAGCTTGCAGGTGTTGCGTACTGAGCAACAGTATAATGCTGTTCCCTCATACGCAACACTTTTTGTCTGTAATCTGGTGGGGTGTCATGGCCATTTCTCGTCGAATAATGGTGACGACAGCAGTCGGTAAACCCCCAAACCAACTCACTGTCATGATATACAACTGGCTGAGTCGCAAATTAACCTGATAGTGAGCATCATTGATCGGGTCTGCCAGGTGTTTGCGTTCATAACGTTTTACGTCAAAAATAAGTTTTGTGCTTGGTCACTTCTCCACTCTAGGTTGCAGTGGTATCGTGGCAGCTATCACTCAAACAAGATGAAAAGAAAATGCCAGAAAACACATTTCCACCTGGACTTGGCCAACTTATTCATGACCTCGAAGAAAATTCTGTTGCAACCCAGCGATTGCTTATCGGTATACTTAGAACGTTAACACCTCAACAACGGGATATTCTTGTTGAAACGATTTTTGAACTTAATCAAATGGCCGATGAAACTATTCCGGTAGATGACGACATGCTTTTGGCAAGGGGGAGATCGATTTCTGATAAGACTCTGGCTCTGCTTAAAGTCGTAAAAGAAGATTGATCCGGCTTTGTTCTATTTGATGAAAACCTTCCAGTGGATCGCTGCCCGTTACCGATAACGGCAGCACCCAGTCTGCTTATCCTGCGCGATAGAGCACAAAATAAATTTTCTCTACCTTCAACGGGCTATGTTGATCTGCCACGTCATTGCTTTCCAAACTCATTAATTTACGCCTATACTGTACAAAACAACAGTGTCACTACGATTTGAGCATTTGGTTATGATTTTTTCCCGCACAGTTGAGCTTACAGACGTTATTTCACTCCCGCTATTTACGGAAAGTGTGCATGCTGGTTTCCCCAGCCCGGCACAAGATTATATTGAAAACAGAATAGATTTGAATCAGTTATGTGTAAGCCATCCCGCAGCAACCTATTTTGTCCGGGTGGCGGGTGACTCCATGATCGAGGGTTTTATTAACGAAGGGGACATGTTGGTCGTTGACTGTGCCCTGACGGCCAAACACGGTCAGATTGTCATTGCCGCCATCGAGGGTGAATTTGCCGTGAAGCAACTGCAATTGACGCCTACGCCAAGCCTTCTCCCCATGAATGCCGCGTATCCACCCATCTCCATTTGTGTCGATGACAATATCGAGATCTTTGGCGTGGTGACATTTATTATTCATTCGGCGCCTTGATCTTGTTTGCCTTAGCGGATGTGAATTCTTTCTATGCTTCCTGTGAAACGGTTTTTCGCCCCGATTTAAAAGGCAGACCCATTATTGTTCTTAGCAATAACGACGGGTGCGTAATAGCGCGTTCCGCTGAAGCCAAAAAACTCGGTTTCAAAACCGGTAGCCCTTTTTTCGAGATCAAAGACAGGGTAAAGAAGCTCCAGGTTGCCGTGTTTTCCAGCAATTATGCCCTGTATGCGGATATGTCCAATCGGGTGATGACCACTCTGGAGGAAATGGCACCATCCATAGAAATCTATTCGATCGACGAAGCCTTTATGGATGTATCCGGCGTGAGCCATTACATGAGCTTGGAGCAATTTGGGCGTAATGTCAGGGAGCAAGTAAAGCAACGTACCAAACTAACGGTCGGGGTGGGGATAGCACCGACCAAAACACTGGCCAAGCTGGCAAATCATGCTGCTAAATTATGGACACAAACTGGTGGGGTAGTGGATTTGTCATCGACCATCAGGCAGCGAAAACTCATGGCCCTAGTGCCCGTGGAGGACGTGTGGGGCGTGGGTCGTCGCATATCCAATAAACTAAACGGTATGGGGCTATTCACGGCTTTGCAGCTTGCTGATAGCCATCTGCCTTTTATCCGCAAGCATTTCAGCATGGTACTTGAACGAACAGTTCGCGAACTGTGTGGCGAGTCATGCATGCAGATGGAAGAATTTGCGCCAACCAAGCAGCAAATTATCAGTTCTCGATCCTTCGGTGAGCGGGCGACCACGTATCAATGCGTCAGGGAAGCTGTCTGCGCCTATGCTGAACGTGCGGCACAAAAATTACGCGTGGAGCATCAATACTGCAAAAAAATATCTGTTTTTATCAAGACCAGCCCATTTTCCTTAGATGAGCCTTATTACGGTAATCAGGCGACCGGTGGCCTCGCTATTCCAAGTAACGACACGCGGGACATTATACGAGTAGCGATGGATTGCCTGGACAGAATATTTATGCCTGGGATGCGCTATCAAAAAGCGGGCGTAATGCTAGGGGATTTTTACAGTAGTGGCGTTGCGCAACTGGCACTGTTTGATGAATTCAAGCCCAAAGCGAATAGCGAGGCACTCATGCGAGTGTTGGACGGGATAAATCACTCAGGCAAGGGTGCCGTGTGGTTTGCTGGGCAAGGGATTCAACAGTTATGGAAGATGAAACGGGAAATGCTGTCACCGGCGTATACCACCCGCTATAAAGAGTTGCCAATTGTTAAGGCAAACTGATGGGTTATTGACCAGGCGCTTATCCCTGGAGTTCGACGTCATCAATGACGGCAGGCTGGTTTTTCCAGCTCGGCCAACCTCTCATACAAAGGAAATAACGAGGCGAGAGGGGATAGGTGAACGGAGTAAAGCATCGGCTGAGCTGATAATTGAAGCCGATGATTATGTAAAATCTAGCCCGCCTAGCGAAACCAGCAAGAGCCGCTACGAGCAAGGCGGTGGATGTGGACTGATATCCATCCGCCGTACGTGACATTATCCGAGTAGCGATGGCTTGCCCGGACAGTATATTTTTGCCGGTGGTGCGTTATCAAAAAGTGGGCGTAATGCTAGACGATGTTTACAGTATCGGCGGCGTACAACGGACGTATCCGTGCTTTCCCTCACCGATGCCGAGAGAACAAAATGCCATCAATCACACAGTGACATAGCGTGCTATTAATTTATCCGCTATATCAGAAACATTATTGCCTATAACATGTGGCTGGCCACCAGCACCGAGCTGTGCATTACCACTATGCAAAATCATGGCTGCATCCCAGCCCGCTGATCTTGCCCCGATAATGTCCCACGTGTGACAGGCAACCAAACATAACGCATTGGCGGATACTTGTAGCTCGGTTGCCACATATTGATATACGCTCGGCGCGGGCTTGTAACATTTTACGCTATCGTCAACGCTAAAATGACGCTCGAAAAAACCAGTGAGTTCTGCATGCGTTAATTGGGTTGTTAACGTTGCCTGAGGGTTGTTTGTCAGCGTGAACAGTCTAAACCCCGCGTTTTGTAGTTGCGTCAATGCGCCAGCAACTTCTGGCAAGGCTGGCATATTTTCAATGAGGTATTTAAGTTCAGCAAAATCCTCTTTATTTATGTTTACGCGTAAGGTCGCGGCTACCATTTTCAGCACTTCGGCCCCTAGAATGCCGAACGGGATATATCCTCCTGTTAGTGAGAGCGATTGAGAATAAAGAACCAATTGCGCAAACCATGTCCTCATCACGTTTTTATCACCAAAACGACGGGAAAAGAAGGGCGTCAACGATTCCAGATCGAGTAGTGTTTCATTGACATCAAAAACAAGTAAAGGCAATCTGGCCATCATACTGAATCCTCGGGTTAATACCATATTGAATGCATTTAAGTATATGCCACAATTAGACATAGTGGTTGGTGACCTGTTGTATGTAAAATGCACTCAATAGATGTGGGCGATCTATTCCAAACCGCGCCAGGCTATAAATAATCCCCATCCCCGGCGTTAGCACTCAGGCATTGAGCCTTGTGGACAGGTTGATTCGGTAGGCTGGAAAGATCCAGATTTACCAAGAAATTCTATGCTGTTCGCCGTTAATGCAGTCAGCGCAATCGGCAGCCATAAAGATGCGCGGGTGGTAAATTGCGTTGTCCGTGATATTGCTGCTGGCTATCAGAATTGGTTCGAGTGTTGCGGTGCAGTGCGCGCCAACATCGTCTCAACTAAGACCGTTGCAACCCACATCGTAGGGTGAGTTTTCCCTTTTCTGGGATACCGCTCAGGGTGGTGCTCTGATTTACAACCTGCACGTATCAGGGTATAACTAATCCACAGTAATGGACTTGTTGAGTGTGGGGGTGAGTTCATGGGTATAATTGAAAAACCGAATTCTGGCGACGTACCGTTCTCCTTTGGTTCGATAAAAAATCTCAATGTTAATTAACAACGATTAACTATAATATCTAATTTTAAGAGTGGGTGCGGTATGTCATATCTTTACCAGGACGAGAAATTCAGTAGCGATAAATTTACTGAAAGTGTTGTTGATAATTGTAAATTTATACGTTGTGATTTTTCTAATGTAGATTTAACCGATACCCGATTTATTAATTGTCAATTCTATGATCAGGAAAACCAAATAGGATGTGATTTTAATCGAGCAAAATTAAAAGATGCTAGCTTTAAAAATTGTGATTTAAGTATGAGCAGTTTTAGATCTGCTAATGCGTTAGGCCTTGAGATTAATGAGTGTCGAGCGCAAGGTATCGATTTTCGTGGCGCTAGTTTCATGAATATGATTACTACACGGAGTTGGTTCTGTAGTGCTTATATAACGAAAAGTAATTTAAGTTACGCTAATTTTTCCAAAGTCATTTTAGAAAAATGCGAGTTATGGGAAAATCGTTGGGATGGCGCCAATGTTTTAGGCGCTAATTTCAGTGGTTCTGATCTGTCTAGCGGTGAATTTAACTCTTTTGATTGGCATTCTGCTAATTTCACTCATTGCAACTTAACTAATTCATCTTTAGGTGATCTTGATATTCGCAATGTGGATTTAGACGGTGTCAAACTCGATTCTAGCCAAGCTTCGATATTATTGGAAAGACTAGGTATAAACGTTATTGAATAAGTCGAGCTTGAATGGGCTCAATGATGTATTCGGCTGATTTAATGAGATAATGGTGCTTGTGCTTGTGCTTTGCCCATCCTCTGGGCCCTGACAAAAATCGCCAGGGCTAACGGTAATAGAGATGATTTATTCAGCAACCAGCCATTGGTCGGCCTCTTCAAACATGTCCTCGAGTAGGCGATTAAGGACAGCCTTTTCCTGTTTGTTGGCGTCGGTATTAATACCGTTGGCTTGCATGGCCTTTACCTTAACCTCCGCTGTGGGAAAAACCCGATGAACCCGCTTGGTGAGTTCCGCTTTGATGAGCTCCCCTGCATTTTCAAGTCCTGCTACATTCCGTTTATCATAAATCAATTCAACACGCATAGATCTTGCCTTCTTCCTTTAACAGCCACGTCGTATCGTAATAACTGTTAATTTATACAGCTTTTGATGGTCTCTATGCAATAGTTATGACCCCTTTTTCTTGCAAACTTGATACAATGTAGTTAGCGCTTGACGACGCGAGCAGGTAAGTCTTAAGTGCAGAATCTTGAATTGTTACTGAGATGATATTAAGATCGTAACCTATTAAATACAGTGGCGATTTTACTTTTAAGCACAATGAATATGAGTAATGATATGTTTATCATTTGAATTGAAATTTATCCTCTCCTGTCTAAAGTCCATCGTTACCGGCTGATTTGGTCTGATCAAGCGCATTGGGGTGGTAAAATGCATATCATCAAGCATGCTGTCAGGTTTTCCAAGCAGGTTGCGATAGTTCGCCGCCCCACAGGTATCTTCTAATGCATTGGGGAGTGCATGGTCGAAGGATGACGATGGCCCGTCAGGTTTATACGTGTTGCTACTGCATGCTGTAGCGGTGAGGATTGAAAGCAAGACAAAAGCCAGTGACATGGTCTGCATGGGCTCGTCCAAAAAAGATTACAGAATGATGGGTAAACAATACCTCTTCTTGCTCAAAAAAGAATCTGCAGTGCGTCTCGTTTTTGAAACATGGACTGTTCACATAAACCTGTGCCGCAGCATTAGGGATTACATTGATTAGTCACAGCATTATGTCCATGGTAAGA